>JAEMTX010000055.1 GCA_016462055.1 Acidimicrobiia bacterium
GATCAGGCTCTTGTGCCAGAGGTAGACGCCGTAGGACACGACACCGAGCATCACCATCGGTCGTGAACCAAGAGTGACCGACGTGAGGCGATCGGGAAGACGGCGCAGAGCGATGGGTGCGATGAGCAGCACTGCGAACAACCCGAACGCGATCTGACGCGTGAATTCTGTGCCGTCACCGAATGAAAACGGGGTGCCAACCGGAACGATGGGGCGACGGAGACCGGCGGCGCAGGTGAAGGCAAAGACGCAAGCCGTGGCGATCCACCACAGCGCCGGTGTCCGGACGAAAGCCTGGATCCGTTGATTGAACCGCTCGTCGCGCTCGGTCCGTGCTCGCAGCACAGCGAGACCGAGACCGAGGGAGAAGAGATCGAGTTGGCCTGGTAACCACAAAAGCGCGACGCGACCGAACGAGGGATGGAATCCGTACATCGCCAGTCGCCATGCCGTGCTGGCGAGATAAAGAAAAATGCAACCGGCGAGAAGGGCGGTGTCGGGGCGGATCCGCTTCAACCTCCCCACCAAGAACTTCGCGGAAATGGCGATGAACGGAAGTACGGCATAGAAGGCGAGCTCCGTGCCCAAGGTCCACGCCTGCACCATGCCCCCGAAGAGAAGGTCGGCGTCATAGATCTGAACGAGGCCGTAGTACACGACGAACTGGTAGAGCGACGTGATGGACGTGCCGAGAAAGAGGACCATGCACGTGAGTACGAGCCAATACGCGGGGTAGATGCGTAGGACACGTCGCAACCAGAAACGACCAATCCCGTCGATCGGTCGGTCGTCGAGGATCCGCTTAATGAACGGTGCTCCCAGCAGGAAACCCGAAAGAACAAAGAATACGGCGACACCAATATCGAGTTGCTCGAGAATGATGCCGAATCGGGAACGGGACGTTGTTCCGGTATCGAACCCGACGTGATGTGCCACTACCGCAAACGCTGCGAGCGCCCTCAGGCCATCAATGCCGTGAATGTGTGCACGGGTAAAACTTCGTATGGACCCCATTTACTTGGGACTTTAGTTGTACGACGTCGATGAGCGCTTCACAGAGATCGCTTTGGGGGCCGCACGACCGATCGGATGGAGGTCCCGATAACCCGGAGGCGAGACGGAAGGGGAGCGGTGGTGCGGCACTACGATCCTTACGACACCGCACGAGGAGATTCGCTATGCCATGGCCTGCTGACAACGACGACACGGTTTTCGGACTCATCGACTCCGAATTCGAACGCCAGAACACCACACTGCAACTCATTGCCTCGGAGAACTTCTCTTCACCAGCGGTGATGCGAGCAACGGGGTCAGTTCTCACCAACAAGTACTCCGAGGGCTATCCGGGCAAGCGCTACTACGGCGGCAATCAGATCGTCGATGAGATCGAGGACATTGCTCGCGATCGAGTGAAGGAACTCTTTGGCGCTGAACATGCCAACGTCCAACCTCATTCGGGCGCCAATGCCAACCTCGGCGTGTACCTCGCACTTCTTGAGCAGGGCGACACCGTGATGGGTCTAAGCCTTGATCACGGTGGTCATCTCACGCACGGGTCACCGGTGAATATCTCTGGGCGCTTTTATAACTTTGTTGCCTATGGCGTCGCCCCCTCCGATGAGAGAATCGATATGGATCAAATGCGCGAAATCGCATTGCGTGAGCGCCCGAAGATGATCATCGCGGGCGCCACTGCCTATCCGCGCATCATTGACCCCGCGCCCATCCGTGATATCGCCGATGAAATTGGCGCATTACTGATGTTCGATGCCGCCCATATCGCCGGGCTTATCGCTGGTGGAGCACATCCGAATCCAGTGTTGTACGCCGATGTCGTTACCTTCACGACACACAAGACACTCCGCGGTCCTCGTGGTGGTTGCATCCTCAGTCGCGCTGAACATGCAGCAGCAATCGACAAAGCGATGTTCCCGGGCTTGCAGGGCGGTCCGCTCGAACATGCGATCGCTGCCAAAGCTGTTGCATTCCGTGAGGCGGCCGATCCCTCGTTCAAGGGTTACGCGCAACAGATCGTCAAGAACTCCACTGCACTTGCTGAAGCACTTGCGAGGGAAGGGTTCCGTTTGGTTTCGGGCGGCACCGACAATCACCTCTGTTTGGTTGATCTGCGCGGATTCGATGCCGAACTCACTGGCAAAGAAGCGCAAGCTGTGCTCGATCTTGCGGGGATCACGCTGAACAAGAACACCATCCCTAACGATCCTCGTTCGCCGTTTGTAACGAGCGGTGTTCGCATCGGAACTCCAGCGGTCACAACGCAAGGAATGACAGAGCCGGAAATGGCTCAGATCGCTTCGCTCATTGCCCGAGCGCTTCGCGGTCGTACCGACGACGCGGCAGTTGCTGCAGTGCGTTCCGATGTCGCTGCGCTCTGCGCCAAGTTCACTCCCTACGACTGAGCCGGGAAGTCTTCACCCTCGTGCCAAGCATCGGCGCATACGCAATCGTCTTGGCGGTCGTCGCCGTCACGACGTTTGTCGCGTTGTTCGGAGTCCGGCGTTTGTCGGTTCGAATCGGTGCAGTCGTTCGCCCCGATGTACGACATGTGCACGAGCGACCAACGCCAACTCTCGGCGGGGTCGCCATGCTGCTTGGTGTTCTCGCCGGCATGTTTACGGCATGGTGCATGGGTTCATTCGATGTTGTTTTCAACGGGAGCACTGAACCACTTGGGTTAGTGCTTGCTGCGTTAGTCATCGCTGGTGTCGGAGCGATTGATGATCTCCGCGATGTTTCTGCGCCTGCGAAAGTTGCAGGAATAGTTATCGCTGCGAGCGTCTTGGTTATTTCCGGTATTTCGATTCTCGTTTTTCGAGTGCCGTTTGCCGGAGTCTTTTTGCTCTCTACCGACTGGTCGTACTTGTTGTCGGTTCTCTGGGTCGTCGGTATGGCCAATGCCATCAACCTCATTGACGGGCTCGACGGCCTAGCCGGCGGAATCGTCGCGATCGCAGCAGCCACGTTCTTTCTTTACGCCCATGAATTAAGTGGCGACGGTTTGCTTGCTGCCGGCAACGTTGGCCCGCTTATCGCCATTGTTGCGCTCGGGGCCTGTATTGGCTTTCTGCCGCACAACTTCCATCCCGCCAAAATTTTTATGGGCGATGCCGGAGCGCTCCTCTTGGGTTTGTTGATGGCAGCATCAACCATGGTGGTTGGTGGTCGCACCGATCGGTCCTACTCGGGTAATTCCTTCTTCTTCTTCGCCCCATTGCTGATCCCGCTGGTGATCTTGGGCGTACCCATCATCGACACCCTCTTCGCCATCATCCGTAGAGCCCGATCTCGCAGTGGAATCTCCAATGCCGATAAGGGCCACCTCCATCACCGCCTTATGGCACTGGGGCACGGACACCGCCGCAGCGTGCTCATCTTGTGGACCTGGACCGCGTTACTCAGCGGCTTTGTTCTGTGGCCCATTTACAGCGGTTCGGGCGACGGGATTGCGCCTTTTGGGATCGCTGCGATTCTGCTTTCTCTTTTCACCGTTCTCCATCCCGGGGTCCGTCTTGAACGGCGGCGGCTTGAGCGCGATGAAGGCTCGTGAGAGCGGAGCATGAGACCTCGGCGAAAGTTGCAGCACCGAAGGTTGTGTCCTAGTTTGAGCAAATATTCACAAGCACTCGGTACTGCGGAGTGGGGAGTCCTGAGTTCGCTTGGGTCACGCCAATCTGTGGGCCGCTGACGACAGGGCACTTTCGGTGGCAGTTTCGCAACGGCGCGAAATTACAGAGCAAATGAACCGCTCCGCCGGTGGGTATGAACTCGTTTTGTCACCGTTGATCCTCGCTCTTATCGGATTCGGAATCGACAAGTTGTTCGGCACTGTTCCGGTATTCACCGTGCTGTTTGCTGTGCTCGGTCTCGTTGGTGTTGTGGTGAAGCTGTATGTCGATTACCGGACCGAGATGGAACAACACGATGCGGCGGGCCCATGGGTGCGCTGATCACTTCCACCGCTCGGGTTGAAGGCCCGGCTCCCGAGGCCGTAATTGCACGCGACATCATCAAGCGCGCCGCCTATGTCACCCCGGCATTCCTTCTTGTTGCTGGTCTCATCTGGGGTATGAACGGTGCCTTTTCAGCGGCCTACGGTTTGGCGATAGTCGTAAGTAATTTCGCGCTTGCCGCGGCTTTGCTGACTTGGTCTGCCAATATCTCCGCTGGCTTGATGATGGGTGCAGCGCTGTTTGGCTACCTCATCCGTCTTGCTCTTATATTTACAGCGATCTGGCTCGTTCGTGACGCAGCCTGGGTCGTGATGCTGCCACTTGGCCTCACGATTATCATCGCCCATCTCGGTCTTTTGTTTTGGGAGATGAAGTTCATCTCTGCGTCCCTCGCCTTCCCGGCGCTCAAGCCCTCCGCTGTCTCCAAGGAGTCGTCAGCCCAGTGATTTTCGGACTCGAGTTCCCACCCATCGAGAACCTCGTCGAATGGCCCAACTGGTTTGGTCCAGAAGGCTCTTGGTATGGGTTCAACAAGATCGCGTTCATCAGCTTGGTCGCCATCGTGGCTACCTCGGTGTTGTTCATTCTTGGCAACCGCAAGCGTTCAATGGTGCCGAAGGGCGCGCAGAACCTTGTCGAGAGTTCGGTGGCGTTCATCCGTGACGGCATCGTGCTCGAGACCATGGGCCCCGATGGCATGCGTTACCTGCCTTACCTCGTGAGCCTTTTCTTCTTCATCCTTGTTGGCAACATCTTCGAGGTCATCCCGTTCTTCCATATGCCGGCCAACGCCCGTATGGCTGGCCCGGCCGTGCTTGCGCTCATCACATGGGCCTATTACATCGCTGTTGGTCTGAAGCATCAGGGTCCGAAGTACTTCATCAATGCGATCGCACCTCCCGGCGTACCCAAGGCGCTCTACATCCTTGTGGTTCCAATCGAGTTCCTCTCAACCTTCATCGTTCGGCCCTTCTCACTCGCCGTCCGACTCTTCGCCAACATGCTCGCTGGTCACATTCTTCTCGTGACCTTCAGCGTGCTGTGCATCACGCTGTTCACCGCGTCGCTTCTGGCGCTAGTCCTGCCGCTTTCGTTCTTCATGCTCGTTGCCCTTACCGGCTTCGAAGTCATGGTGGCGTTCCTGCAGGCCTACATCTTCACCATTCTCGCCGCGGTGTACATCGGCAGTTCGATGCACGCCGAGCACTGATCACGTTCGCAACCATGGAGCATCCGCTCCAGCAACCAATGTCGCTTCCGGTCGTCGCCGGGGGCGCAACACCCAAACAGGAGAGCAACCAGCAATGAGCATCCTCGCACAAGCAACCGAAGTCGTAGTCGACAAGGCAACCGCTCAGGCGATCGCCGGCGCAACCAATGCGGGTATGGCGTACGGCCTTGCCGCCATTGGCCCCGGCATCGGTATCGGCTACCTCGTTGGTCAGTCGGTCCAGGCAATGGCCCGTCAGCCGGAAGCCGCAGGCATGGTGCGTACCACCATGTTCCTCGGCATCGCATTCACCGAAGCCCTTGCCCTCATCGGCTTCGTTGTTTTCATTCTTCTCAAGTTCGTCTGAACCATCCTCTGGGTGTTGCGCCTGTCCGTCTTCGCCTCGGCGGAGGCGGACGGCACTCCCGGCCTGTCCTTTCTTGACTCCGACGCTCCAAGGAGTACGCAGTGCTTGCACTCGTCAATGTTTTCGCTGAAACAGCGGTAAACGATGTGAATCAGGCTGTCGCTGAGGCGACGGCGAAGAACCCGATTCTCCCGGTCGTGAACGAAATGTTCTGGACCTTGGTGTTCTTTGCCATTCTCTGGGCTCTGATGAAGTTCGTTCTGTTGCCACCAGTCATGCGCACGTTTAAAGAGCGTGCCGACAAGGTCCGCGACGACCAACAGGCTGCAGAAGCCGCCGATACCGCTCGGGTCGATCGTCTCGCACAGTACGAAGCCGGTCTTGCCGGTGCTCGTTCAGAGGCTGTGAAGCTCATTGAGCAAGCTCGTGCCGAAGGTGACGCCGAGCGTCGCGTTCAGGTCGGAGCTGCCGAGGCCGATGTCGCTTCGCTGCGAACCGAGGCCGCTGCGGAAATTGCCGGCGCCAAGGATCGTGCTCGCGGCGAACTCACCTCGAGCATCACCGACATTGCTGTCGGAGCTGCTGAAGCAGTTGTTCAAAAGTCGATCGATCGTTCCGCTCAGGTGAGCGTGGTCGAGGACTATGTCGCTCAAGCCGGAAAGAACTAAGGGGGAACTGACCAATGAATGCACTTCTCCTTTTCGCATCTGAGAAGCCCAACAGCTTCGTACTGCCCTCCGATATCAATGAAGTTATTTGGGGCACCATCGGCTTTCTTTCTGTCTTTACGTTGATCGTCTGGAAGGGCGGTCCGGCAATCAAGAACATGTGGAACGCGCGTATCGCACGCATCCGTTCCGAGATCGAAACTGCCGAAGCGGCACGTTCAGAAGCAGAAGCCAAGTTGGCCAAGATCGATTCCGATATTGCTAACGCCGATGCCGAACGTCATCGCATCCTTGACGAAGCACGCGAAACCGCTGCATCGCTTAAGACGCAGATCGTTGCGAAGGCTGGCACCGACGCATCGGATCTCCGTGCTCGTGGCGCCGCCGATGCCGACTCCGCGAAGACCCAAGCCACCAGCGATCTCCTGGCAGAAATCGCTGTGCTCGCACTTGGTGCTGCTGAAAAAGTCGTAGCGAACAATCTTGATAGTGCAACGCAAGCCGAACTCATCGAGAACTACATCCAGAAGGTGGGTGCTGGCTCATGAGTGAACACGGTGCTCTTTACGCCGATGCCTTTCTCTCGCTCCTCCGAGCAGAGGGAAGCGGCAACGAGGTAACCGACGAACTGTTCCGAATCTCTCGAACGATCGAGGGCAACGACGAACTGAATCAGGCGCTTTCCAATCCGCGACTTCCTGCCGACAAGCGTCAGCAGATCATCGAAGACATTCTCGGAGACAAAGCGCTTCCGTTAACGACATCGCTTGTTTCGCTTGTTGTCGGCAATGGTCGAATCCGTGAACTTCCCCAAATCGTTGAGCGTCTTCTTGACCTCAATGCGGCCAAAGGCGAGAAAGTTGTCGCCCAGGTCCGTTCGGCCGTCGCACTGTCCGACGACCAAATCCAGCGTCTCGCTGCTGCCCTGGCCAAGAGCCAAGGCAAGCAGGTCGAGATCATCGTCATTGTCGATCCGTCGGTTCTCGGCGGCATCGTTACCCAGATCGGCGACACCGTTATTGACGGCTCGGTGCGCCAACGTCTGTCCCAACTCCGCGAATCGTTCTGAGATCAGAGGATCCCGTAATGGCTGAACTCACCATCAACACTGGCGACATCACTGCCGCCCTCCAGAAGAATCTGTCGGGGTACAACCCGTCACTTGAGTCGACGCAGGTCGGTCGTGTGCTCGAAGTGGGCGACGGTATTGCCCGCGTGTCGGGTCTTCCCGATGTCGGCGTGAACGAGCTCCTCGAGTTCGAAGGCGGCACTGTTGGTCTCGCCCTCAACCTCGACGAAGACTCAATCGGCGCCGTTATCGTCGGCGACGGCGAACACGCTGCTGCGGTGGAAGAGGGCTCGCCCGTTCGTGCCACCGGCCGCATTCTTTCTATGCCAGTAGGCGATCCGCTTCTCGGTCGCGTTGTGAACGCTCTCGGTGAGCCGATCGATGGCAAGGGACCAATCATCGGTGCCATTTCCCGTCGTATGGAAATTCAGGCTCCTGGTATTACTGGCCGTCAGCCAGTGCACGAGCCACTGCAGACCGGCATCAAGGCAATCGACGCCATGACCCCAATCGGTCGCGGTCAGCGTGAACTCGTTATTGGTGACCGCAAGACCGGCAAGACCACGGTTTGCATCGACACGATCCTGAACCAAAAGGGTCTTGGCGTGAAGTGCATCTACGTGGCCATTGGTCAGAAGGCTTCCACCGTTGCGCAGACCGTAAGCCTGCTCACCGAATTCGGTGCCATGGACTACACCGTCGTCGTGGTGGCTCCCGCCTCTGATCCGGCGCCGTACAAGTACCTCGCACCATTCGCTGGTTGCGCAATTGGTCAGCACTGGATGGACAACGGCGAACACAGCCTCATCGTGTACGACGATCTTTCCAAGCAGGCCGAGGCCTATCGCCAGATGTCACTTCTTCTTCGTCGCCCACCAGGCCGCGAGGCATACCCCGGCGACGTGTTCTATCTCCACAGCCGTCTTCTTGAGCGTTCGGCAAAGCTGTCCGACGCACTCGGCGCCGGTTCACTCACCGCTCTTCCCGTCATCGAGACCAAAGCTGGCGACGTTTCGGCCTACATCCCGACCAACGTGATTTCGATCACCGACGGTCAGGTCTATCTCCAGGACGATCTGTTCAAGTCCGGTGTGCGTCCTGCGGTTGACGTAGGTATCTCGGTGTCTCGTGTGGGTTCTGCCGCACAGATCAAGGCCATGAAGAAGGTGTCGGGCACACTCAAGCTCGACCTTGCCCAGTTCCGTGAACTCGAAGCGTTCGCAACGTTCGGTTCTGAACTCGACAAGATCTCTGCCGCTCAGCTTGAACGTGGCTATCGCCTTGTTGAACTGCTCAAGCAGAACCTCAACTCGCCAATGCCCGTCGAAGAGCAGGTTGTTGTGATCTTCGCCGGCGCTAACGGTTACCTCGATGCCATTCCGGTCACCGATGTCAAGCGTTACGAAACGGACCTTCTCGATTTCATGCGGGGCCGTTACAGCTCGCTGCTTGACGAGATCCGTTCCACCGGAGACCTTCCCGATTCCGTCAAGGGTGCTGTCGAAGCGTTCACGCAAGAGTTCGTGCCGACCGCAGCTGCTTCCACCGGATCTGTCGAGGACTGACATGGCTGGTGGTCAGGAGCGGATCCTTCGTCGACGCATTAAGAGCGTCGAGTCAACGAAGAAGATCACGCGCGCCATGGAGCTCATCGCGGCCACTCGTGTCGTGAAGGCCCAGGACCGCGCCGCTTCAGCGCGTCCTTACAGCGACGAAATCACTGCAGTGATTGTCGACCTTCTTCGCGCTGGTGCGGCCAAGGAACACCCGCTTCTGCGTGACAATCCCACCGCAAACATCGCCGCCTTTGTTGTGATCACTTCTGACCGCGGCATGTGTGGTGGCTACAACACCAACGTGTTGCGCATGGCCGAGCGGGCAATCGATGCCGCTCGTGCTCAAGGCCAGGGTTATTCGATCATTGCTGTCGGCAAGAAGGCCATCAAGCACTTCCGATTCCGCGGACTTCAGATCGATGCGGAATTCGAAGGCATGACTGATCAGCCGATCTACGACAACGCACGTGACATTGCCACTGCGGTTCGTCGTCGTTACGAATCAGGCGAGCTCGCTTCGGTCGATCTTTCCTACACACGCTTTCTTTCTTCTGGCGTTCAGCAAGCGGTTTTGCGTCGCTTCCTTCCGCTTGAAACTCCGGCCATCGATGAGGCCGCCGGTCCCAGCGCCGATCTGGAATACGAACCTTCGCCCACCGGCATTCTCAACGAGATCCTTCCCCGTTACCTCGAGTCGCGGCTGTTCTCAGCGCTTCTCGATGCGTCAGCGTCGGAGCATGCATCACGTCAGCGGGCCATGAAGGCCGCAACCGAAAATGCCGAAGACCTGAAGACATCGCTCAGTCGCATCATGAACCGGGCTCGTCAGGATTCAATTACCACCGAGATCATGGAGATCGTCGGTGGTGCCGAGGCAATGTCGGCCGATAAGGGTTCGGCACACGAACTCATTCCGTCTCATCTTGAACCGCAACATGCTTTCCCCGTCCACCTCGACCGAACAGATCACGCGCCGTCGATTCACTAATCGACGCGCAGATCTGAATCCACCGTTCGCCACACACAGGAGACCCATCCCACGATGACCGTCACCGAGAATCCCACCAACCTGAAAGACGGCAGAGTCGTCGCCATCGCCGGCCCTGTGGTCGACGTTGAGTTCCCGCGCGGGTCTCTTCCCGAGATCAACACGGCGCTCGAGATGACCGTGACCGTTGAGGGCACCGACATCATCGTTGTGTCCGAGGTTGCTCAGCAGATCGGCGACAGCCGAGTTCGTGTTGTCACCATGAAGCCCACCGATGGTCTTCGTCGTGGCACCCCGGTGCGCAACACCGGCCGCGGCATCACCGTGCCGGTGGGCGACGCTGTGCTCGGTCACGTGTTCAATGTCATCGGCGAGCCCCTCGATTCACCGCTTACCGACGCCAATGTCGAGCGTTGGGAAATCCACCGTGAACCGCCGGCGTTCGACACTCTCGAGCCCAAGGCGCTGGTCTTCCCGACCGGTATCAAGGTCATCGACCTTCTCACCCCGTACCTCTCAGGCGGCAAGATCGGCCTGTTCGGTGGTGCAGGTGTGGGCAAGACCGTTCTCATCCAGGAAATGATCAACCGTGTTGCTTCTCAGCACGGTGGTGTGTCGGTATTCGCCGGTGTTGGCGAGCGCACCCGTGAAGGAACCGACCTCTGGATCGAAATGCAAGAGTCTGGCGTTATCAACAAGACCGCTCTGGTCTACGGCCAGATGGATGAGCCCCCGGGCGTTCGTCTCCGTGTTGCGCTTTCGGCTCTCACCATGGCCGAGTACTTCCGTGA
>JAEMTX010000056.1 GCA_016462055.1 Acidimicrobiia bacterium
AAGACGGCCTCAATTATCTGTGCGAGGGCTATTACGGCTTCTTCACCCACATCGACCGACCGATGAAGGTCATGGCCGAGTTGCTGCGCACGGGCCGTCCCGCCGACGAGGTCATGGCGATCCTCGCCCAAGCTGATTGATCTCTTTGCACCGATGAGCGGTTTTCGGCTCACAAAACTGGTCAGACTGCTAGAACAGATTTGATTCTTGGTTTAGCAACATAGGGATTGGGCTGTTGAGTAAGTGCTGGCTGGAAAGACGACGGGTGGGGACACGATGGCTAGTGCTGCACAGAACTTCACTGTCGACCGACTGACGAGTTCCATAGGTGCTCGTATCGAGGGCATTGATCCTCGTGACATCGACAGCGAACTCGCCACGAGACTTCGTGAAGAACTCGGACGTCACGGTGTACTGGTCTTTCATGCCCCGGACATGACCGCCGACGAGCAATGTGCCTTCGCTGGTCAGTTCGGATCGCCGATGGGCCACCCGGTGAAGGAGTTCTTGGTTGGCGGTCCCGATGATCCGATCTCTGTCGTTGAAAACGACGCAGAGAAACCCCCGCAGGATGATCAGGATTTCCATACGGACTACTCGTTCAACGGCGAGATCCCGGACCTCGCGATTCTGCGCCCAGAAATTCTTCCAACGAATGGAGGCGACACGATTTGGTCATCGACTGCGGCCGCGTATCGACTTCTTTCCGATTCGTACCGCCAAATACTTGGAAGCATGAATGGAGTTCACGATGCCGGTGAACGGTTCTGGTTCGAGATGGATCGCATGCTTGGCCCAGAACAGGCCACGAAGGCGCGCAATGCGTTTCCCTCGGTGATGCACCCAGTCATCACCGCCCACCCTGTAACGGGGGAGCCGCTTCTGTTCGTGAATCCTGGTTACACCGTTTCCATTGACGGTCTTACCGCTCCGGAGAGTCGGTCAATGTTGCAGATGCTGTTCGAACTGCTCAACGATCCCTCGCTCCACTATCGCCATCGCTGGCATGAAGGCGATCTTGTGATGTGGGATGAACATGCCACGGTGCATCGGGGTCCATCGGACTTCCACCCCGAGCACCGAAAGCTCACGCGGGTTACCGCGAATCGCGGGGCACCACGTTCGTTTGTACCTGCCTAATTACGAATCAGAACGGGCGATGGCTCGTTCGTCAGTGCCGAGGTATGAAGCAATCACGGCAGGATTGTTACGGATTGAGGTTGGGTCGCCTTCGGCAATGACACAACCAGCCTCAAGGCAGTAGATCCGGTCAGAGATCGACATGACCATTGGCATGTCGTGCTCAATCACAAGAATCGAAGCGCCAAGCTCTTTACGAATCGACTCGATGAGCGGCCCAAATGCTTCTGTTTCTTTCTGGGCCACACCCGCGGTGGGCTCATCGAGAAGAAGCAATTCGCTATCGAGCGCCAGCAGCGCACCGAGTTCGACGATGCGTCGAGTGCCGGTAGAGAGTTCGCCCAGGAGGGAATCGGCGTAACGAGAAAGTCCGAGGTAGCCGATGATCTCGTTGGCCTGCTTGTGCTTGCGCTTCTCGCGTTGTGGTGAGGGCGGAAGCGAAAGCATCGATGGAACCAATAGCGAACTCTCGCGAGCTTCCAAAGCGACCATGAGGGTTTCACGGACGCTCAGCGATGAGAACAATCGGGCGTTTTGGAATGCACGACCGATGCCGAGGCGAGCACGGCGTGGCGCCGAACGATCGTGAGCTTCGGTCCCAAAGATTTCAATGGTTCCCGTGCTGGGAATGAAACCACTAACCGCGTTCATGAGTGTTGACTTGCCCGCTCCGTTTGTTCCGATCAGGCCAACAATCTCGCCAGGCTTGACCGTGATCGAGGCGCTGTCGACAACAACTCGTCCGCCAAAGCGAACCGTGACATCAGTCGCCACGAGCGGCATTGCGCTGTTCTCATCATGAGTCTTCACTGATGCCAGTGAACTTACGGAACCAACTTGGGTGTTTCGTTTTGGCTCCCATCCGGTGCGCTTAGCGAGCCAGCCCAGGAGAAGGTCGCGTGCTGAATGGATGATCGAAATAAGACCACCGGGGAAATAGAGCAGTACAACCAACATGCCGATACTGCTGGCAAACAATTTTACCTGTGGCGTGCCATCAAAAAGAATTGGTATCGCGATGACCACAATAACGCCAAGAACAGCGCCAGTAATCGATGCGATACCGCCTACAACGGCGACAGCGACGACTCGAAGGGATTGCTCAACATCGAACCATCCGGTGTTGGGGCTGAGTTCGAGTTGAGCCGACAGCAGCGGGAGAAGTCCACCGGCAAGGGCTGCGAGGCCGCCTGAAACCGCGAACGCGGTGATCTTCTTCGCGGTGGGGGAGACGGTGTACGCCGCGGCGGCGAGTTCGTTGTCGCGCACCGCGATGATTGATCGGCCAACCCCTGTCCGCCTGATCTGCCACACCAACAAAAGAGCGAGGATCGTCACGAGAAGGCAGAACCAATACACACCTTGGAAGTTGTTGCCTTTCACGTTCCAGAACAAAAGTCGGTAGCCCTTTGCTCGATTGACGTCAAGATTGGCAATAGCTCCTTGTCCAGAAAGCGCGCTATTGAAGATGAGCCAATTTCGAACCATCAGCCCGAATCCAAGGGTGATCACGGCGAGGAAGAGGCCTTTTATTCGCAATGCCGGCACACCAACGATGAGGGCGGCGATGACTCCAAAGGCAACTCCGAACAGAATGGCAACAGGGACGGGTAAGCCTCCGGAGAACTTCACGGTGAAATATCCCCCGATTGCTACAAATCCGAACTGGCCAAGAGATAGCTGCCCTGCCCATCCGGTGAGCACCGTGACGGAGAGTGCGGCAATGATCCAGACCAAAATCTCGGCATATCGAAGTGGGTCGGTCGGCTTGTTGAAGATTTGCGGAAGAAGCAGCGCGATTGCGAGAAGTAGTCCGAGCCCAAGCACGGTGGACAATCGATAGAGCGGATGCTTTCGCAGTTCTTCGTTGGCTGACTTGAGTTTCGTGGTGAGTTGCCATTCGTCAGCACTCAGCCCACTTCCGCTTCCGTTGAACACAATGAGAACGAGGAGGATGAGGAAGATTGCCAAAATGTTAGATCCCTGCGGTATTTCACCGACCTGGGCCCAGGTCACACAAAGCCCATTGACGATGCCAACAACCACACCGCCAACAACGGTCCAACCGAATGATCGCATCCGACCAAACATTGCTGCGGTGAGAGCTAAGAGGAGCAGAGTTGGCCCGAGCGCCGAACTCACGGTTGCGATATTGCCCCCTTGTACGGGTGCAATAAGAAGTGCAGCGATGACAGCCAGCAGGCCACCGAGAGCCCAGACCTTGGTCGATACGCTTCGGATTGAGATGCCTGCTAGTTGCGCCGACGCGGAATTGTCGGCAGTGGCTCTGACCTGCCGACCAAATTTCGATTTCTGAAGCAGAAGTGTGAGACCGAGCATCAGGAGTGGAACGGCGATGATGATCGTGATCATCGGTCCGGTGACAGTCACCCCGAAAGGATCCCAACTGCCACTCAGGATGACTGGATAAGTCACGCCCGCTACATCACCCTCGGGGATCGGAAGGCGAAGTTGCAGCAACTGAATAAGTTGGGTGAGGCCGAGCGTTGCGACGAAAAGTAGGAGTCTCGGTTGGGTGAATAATCGCCGGAGGATGAGTTCAGAGGCGACGCCAAGAAGCACCCCGGCCCCCAAGGCTATGGGCATAGACCAGACGTAGGGAATCTTGTACTGAATGAAGAGCAACGCCATGGCGTAACCGCCGAAGGCTCCGATCTGGCCTTGAGCAAAGTTGATAACACCCGTTGCTCGGAAGATAAGAACGAGGCCGAATGCCACGAGGGCATAGACCAATCCTTGAATGAATCCGGAGAAGATGATGTCTCCGCTGAATGTGAGTCCGAACATCACGATCAGGCACCCTCTCCGCTAAGGAACACGGCGCGAAGCAGGTCATCGCGCTCTAACAATTCTTGGGCCGGTCCTTCGAATTTCACCTGACCACGCTCCATGAACACCGCTCGGTCAGCAACCGCCAATGCCACATTTACTGATTGTTCGACAAGCACCATCGTTGTCCCCTGCTCTTTCAGTTTCTCCACGATGCCGAGCAAACGTTGCACAACGATTGGGGCGAGCCCCAGCGACAATTCATCGATGAGAAGCAGATCGGGTTCAAGCATGATTGCTTTGCCTAGCGCAAGCATCTGTTGTTGACCGCCGGACAGAGAGCCGGCTTTCGAATCGACGAGATGAAGAAGTTCTGGGAAGACCGCAAATGTTGCCTCGATCCGCTCTGCTCGCTTCTGCTTGTCTTCGATGAGTTCACTCCAGAGTTCCAGATTCTCAGAAACGGTCATTGATGGGAACACTGCATCGCCGCCAGGGATCTGCATCATTCCAAGCGCTACTCGATACTGAGGATCGACAAGAGTGATCGTCCTCCCGTTCATGCGTATGACGCCGCGATCGGGATTCAACAAACCACTGATGGACCTCAAAATGGTTGACTTTCCTGCACCGTTCGTGCCGAGGAGGGCAAGACACTCGCCCTTCTTGACTTCGAAACTCACGTCGAAAAGCACTTGAAGGGTTCCGTAGGAGGCGTCGACATTGCGCACCTGAAGAACAGGGACGTTCTCGGGGTCGGCAGCCATTCGCTTTTGCTCTTCTTGCATTTCAATGAGTTCGGAAACGGTGAGGGAGATATCGCGCTTCATATAGCGGGATCCGTAAATGATCATGAGTCCACCGATGAGTGTTGCCACAGGGATGACGACTGTGAGCGCAGTACGTTGCCCGAATGCATCGGAGAATGCTCCGGTGAGAAGGCCACCGAAGAATCCACCCATCAGGAAGATGTAGACGCCCACCATCGAGAACGCTTGGGCTCTCATCTGGTACGGAACGACGGCGGAGATTGTTGGCCCGAGTTGGGTGAAGGCCATTCCTTGGCACGCGTTGCCGATTGCAAAGAATGCAATCAGGATTGCTGCTTGCTGGAATCGGAGTCCGACTGTGAGGAAAAATCCGTACATCAAAATTGATGCGCCCATGAGTTTGAGGGCCGAGGGCGGATTTCTGCGAAAGAGGCGCTCTCCATAACGACCAGCTATCGGAATCGCAATTACCGAGACCGACCAAGTGATTGACATGATCCAACCGCGCTGGAATGCCCCATACCCATACACATCTTTCATGAGCAGGTTGAAGGTGGCGGGAACCGCGACGAGCGCGAAACCAAGAACGCCGATGCCGACGATAAGAAAATAAAAGGTCCGAACTTTTTTGAGCCTTGCCATGGCAGCGCTAAGGCGAACCGGTCCGTCATGAATTTCGCTTTCGGTGATGTCCTCACCAAAAACAGCTTCTTGTTCGTTGCGCCCGCGCTTGGGCTCGCGCTTGAAGGCGAACGCAATTGCGAGTCCCACAGCCGGAAATCCGAACATCCAAAACACCCAGCGCCAGTCACCGGCTTGATCGCCGGCGATGAGGACAATTCCGCCAGCGACGATCGGCCCTACAACTTGACCGATTGGCCGGCCCAAGGTTTGGGCGGCGAACATGCGAGTACGGACCCCGATCGGATATTGATCGGCGATCAATGACGGGGTGATTGGAATATTTGCTGACTTGCCAATTCCTGTTCCTGCAGTACCGAAAGCCATCTGGAACGGGTTCACGATGAAACCGAGACCTACGCCGCAAGCCCCCCAGACCGCAATAGCAACACTAAGAACCTTTGTGCGGGAATAGCGATCGGCGAGCCAAGCAAATGGCAGCGAAGCAAGCACCAGCACGACTCCGCCAAAACTGATGAGACCGAGAAGCGTCGTATCGGAAATATCAAGCGTCTCTTGAATGTCGGGACCAAGGACGAGCAGGGCCACGGTCTGAAATTCTTCAACGACGATGAGCAGCAGCAGCAGGGCGATCATTGAGACCCCTCCCTGTTTCAGACCCTCACTCAGGCGCATCCCTTTTCCGCCGACTCCGGGTAGAAGGTCATCGGGCAGCACCACGATCTCTTCGTTGGCAGCGGCGAGGCGTTGCTGCTCTTCTTCAAAGATCACAGAGGTCAGGCTCGACAAGCCCTGGCTGCTGGTGCTCTCGTCATCGGTTGTTGACATGGCTCTCCTCATTCTTTGCCTCGAGGGGCATGCGACCGCGAGTGTCCAATGCCCCAAACCCCACGGGGAAACCTAGCGGAAGATCGGAGTGGGTGACACCGGTCACTTGAGGCGCCGGATTTTGTTACAGTTCTGGTTCTCGCAACTGCGAGAACCATCTCGAAATCCTCAGGGGGACCTTTCATGGCACGTTCAAGAACTTGGACTGCAGCAATTGCGGTTGTGTGTGCATTCACGCTCCTAGCTGCTGCATGCTCCAGCGGCGATAGCGATTCATCAGGCGGCGGAGGTGACACCACCGGTGTGACTGATACTGCAATCAGGATTGCTGTTGCTGTCTCCGATCTCGACGGTCTCCGTGCCGCAGGTATTGCGCTTGCCCCGGCACTCACGACTACGAACCTTTCAAAGCGTGTTACTTCTTACTTTGATGAGTGGAACGCGGCTGGCGGCATTAATGGCCGTAAGATTGAAGCCGTTATCATGACATGGGATCCGGTGAAGCCGGCCACTGCGCAGAAGGTTTGCGACGATGCCACGATCAATACCCCGGTGTTCGCATTCATGAACACCAACGGCATGGGTGCCAAGTACATCGAGTGCATCGCTAAAGCGGGCGTTCCCGTTCTCTTTGGTGACAACGCTCCGCAGTCTGCGCATGACACCGGTTGGCTCACCTCGATCTCGCCTTCGGCTGAGACCAATGCAAACGCTGGCGTCACTGCTGCGGTCAAGGCTGGTCAGATCGCGAAGGGTGCCGCAGTGGGCATCCTTAGTGGCAATGGCCCAGAACACGTTGCGGCCGTTAGTGCAGCCAAGTCCGTCCTTGAAGCGAATGGCAACAAGGTCACCGTTGCTCAGATCAACACACTTCAGGGTGACCCGGGTATTCAGAACACCGAGTCGGCTGCTGCCGTGAACACCTTCAAGGCCGCCGGTCTTGCCAACGTTGTTATTGCCCTTCAGTTCACCGCTTCAGGTGGCTTCTGGGACAACGCAGCAGGCAACGGCTGGAAGTTCACCTTCCTCGACGTTGCTTCATCGATGTGCACCGCATACGGAGCGAAGAGCCTCAAGCCTTCCGCCGTCGGTGGCATTTGCTACACGATCTGGGGCGATTCAACCTCATCTGACGGCAAGCTCCGCGCTGAAACCGATTTCGAGAAAGCATGTCGTGCACATTTCGACAAGATTTCTGCGAACGACTTCGGCGGCGTTAAGTCCACTCCGGGTATTCCTTCCGGCGAAACCCGCACCATGCCTGACGGCACAAAGGCGAGTTCCGACGCCCCGCCGAATGAGTGCACGCTTTCCAACGTCCTCAAGTTGTCCCTCGAAAAGGCCGGCAAGAAGCTGACCCGTGAAAGCTTAATGAAGGCCATGCGTGGCCTTGGCAGTCTTCCGATCGCCCTCGGCTCTGATGGCAAGGGTTCACAGTCCACAGGGAAGACCTACCTCGCCGATTTCATCCATGGCGACAAGCTGACCGCGGCACCCACGGGCACCGTAAAGAATGCCAATGGCACCTACAACAACTGCCCAGCCGATATTCAGTGCTGGGTTCCTGTAGACGCCGTTTGGTATCCGATCGATAAGTAGTAGATCGATCACAGATGTTGAAGAGGGCGTCGGCTTCGGTCGGCGCCCTCTTCGCGTTTGGCCGGTAGGTTTCTTCGATCGCTCTCTAAGGGGAAGTCATGGCCAAGCGCAGTTTGTACCTGCATGAAGTTGTCGATGTCGTTGGTCAAGGTCAGTACGACTACATGGAGCACCTTTGGCAAGACCCGGTGCTGCGCATGCCCGAGATGAACAATCTTCTTGGTGCGTTCTACGTGTGTGCGCAAGGTGGTGGTCGTTGGCCGCAGGTCATCAACATTTGGGACTGTGGCGATAAGGGCTGGGAGTCATGGGGTCGCAATGTCGACAGGTTGAACCTGAAACGCCGCAACGCGTTCTACGGCGATTGGTGGGATAAGGCCTCGCAGTGGCGAAGTGGTGGCTTCGACCGCCTTCTCGCTGGCGTTCCTGGCAGCCCAACCACGGCTGACCTCGTTGAAAAGAAGTTAAAAGGAACGTTATTTGTGCACGAGGTACTCGACGTGCGCGCCGGAACCGCGCTCGAGTACTTGGCTGCCAACGTTGCTGAACGAGTTCCGTTGTGGCGCGAATATGAGCACGAGCCAGTTGGTTTATATGAAGTTGTATCGAACCCGCACGAAGTTGTCATGGTGTGGTCGACCAACATTCCGGCGCAAATTCGCCTTCACCGAAATCGCGATACTGCTCTCGGATTATGCGATGAAGGCGAAGCCGATGAGCGCATCGTTGCGTGGGAACGCCGAAGCGCCGAGTACACCATTGGTGGAACCACTCATGTAATGACGCCGCTGCCTCGCACCATCGTCGGGCCCGATGACTGGGAAGATGCATCGCTAGAAATGTGGCTTAACCCTCAGGAATGAAGAACGGATTCAGTTCGAAATCGGTGGGCTGTTCAAAGAATGCCCGGACCGAAATGATTTTGCCGGCGTCGTTCACTTTGTAGATCTCGATACCGCGCAACTCGACAAGTTCGCCGTGCAGAGTGCCTTTATTGAGCATCTCGACCGCAGCTTCGTGTGTGCCCCCGGGGATGATCCGCTGAGGATGCAAGGTCCAAACACGACCGTCGGTGAACGAGTTATCCCATGAACCCTCGGCAGCAGCGCGCCCAACCTTTGGGGCTTTACCGACCGGGTCCTCGAACGTGACGCTGTCGTCGAACAGTGCAAGCCATGCCTTGCGATCCTGAGCGTTCCAGTTGCTGGCGTGTTGTTGAACCGCCGCAACCGCCGGGTGGGCAGAGAGTTCGCTCATGCGATGACTCCATCGGCACGAAGCTGTTCGATGCGGGCATCATCAAGACCAAGTTCGGTAGCGAGCACCTCGTTGGTGTGTTCGCCGAGCCACGGCATGCGCACATCGGGTCCTTCGGAAACCCGCGACATTTTGATGGGGTTACCGGGGGTGAGTACGGGATCGCCGCCCTCGGGCCGAGGAATCTCCATGAGCATGTTGCGGGCAGCAACGTGAGGGTCATCGATGACCTGTTGTGCGGTAAGGCATGGCCCCGCCGCAACACCGGCATCGGCCAGTGCCTTACAGGCCTCGATGTTGGTCATGCCGGCTGCCCATTCCTTCACGCCGGGACGAAGGATGTCGTCCATGTGCTCGCGCCATCCAGCGCGAGTGGAAAGACGCTCATCGGTGAGCCACTCCGGCTTGCCAATCAGGTTGGCGAGGCGTTCGAACTCGTGCTCGCGACCGACCTGAATGATGAACCAACCATTTGAAGCTTCGAAGCCATCAAGGACCATCGCCAAACCTTGGCCGGGAGCAGGACGCAGGCCGAGCGACCAGAAGTTGGTGACGAGGTCAGTCATGGAGACCATGGCATCGAACATCGCAACGTCGATGTACTGACCTAAGCCGGTGCGATCGCGATGGCGAAGTGCGGCCAGGATGCCGATTGTGCCGAAGAGTGCGGTGCCGATGTCGCCGAGTGCGCCAACGGGTGAAACTGCGGGCGGGCGGCCGGGCTCGAGTTTGTAGTCGTAGATGCCGCTCATTGCTTCTGCGACGGCGGCGTAAGCGGGCCAACCGTCGTATGGCGTTGCGACGGTGTTGCCAAATCCGGAAACCGACAGGTAGATCACGCCCGGATGCACTGCGGCGATGTCGTCATAACCAAGACCCATGCGTGACAGTGCGCCGCCTTTGAAGTTCTCGGCAACGATGTCGAACTTGGGAGCAAGGTCGAGGATGAGCTGCTTGCCTTCGGGCGCCTTCAGATCGACACAGATCGACTTCTTGTCGAGGTTGTTGCGCAAGTAGGTGGCACCGACAAAGCGGCCCTCGGGGTCGGTGATGCCCGGCTGTGAACTGCGGCCCAAATCACCGCCCTTGACGCTCTCGACCTTCACAACGTCGGCGCCGAGGCGAGCCAGAAGTTGTGTGGCGTAAGGGAGAGCCTGCATCTGCTCGAGGGCGAGGATACGCACGCCTTCGAGGGGCTTGCCGTACTGGACGGCATCGGGATTGGTGATTGCTCCGAGTTCCATGCGCCGACCCTACCGGGCGAGCCGAGCAGAGGTTCAGGCCGTAGCCCGGTACTCGGCCACGATGGGCGCAAGTTCTGCTGGCGTTGCGCCGTGCATGATGACGCCGTCGCAACCCAACGCGAGTTGATTGCGCACCGCCGCGACACAGTTAGCGGGGGAGCCAACCGCAGCCGACGAAAGCCATTCCTCGGGAATAAGGGTGGCGACGTGCTGCAACTGTTCGGTGGTGCCAACAACGTCGAGACCGCGAACCGAACTCACGACCTCGTCGGCCAAGAAGCGATCGACAACGGTTTCGTCCCAACCGTTTGTGCGAGCAAGCAGGTGGCCGTAGCCCTGCAGGTAGGTGC
>JAEMTX010000057.1:0-7675 GCA_016462055.1 Acidimicrobiia bacterium
GCGTCCAGATGGGTCTCAGCGAGGAGCCGTTGAAGATCTGATTCTTCACTCCGCAGTACACTTGCGGTTTGGGTGGCGACGTGGTCACCGCTTTGTTGGGGGATCAAGTGAGCGATCGTAATAAATCCGCAGTCGAGCAGTTCTTTGTCGCTGGACGCGAGGTCGACCGTCTGTCGTTCATGACCGAAGACATCGAGTGGTGGAATGGTCTTGGAAAGTTTCCTGCGGCGCCCGGTCAAACGGTGTTTCGTGGCAAAGATGAAGTTGGGGCTCGGATATTGGGACGAGCGCCCTCTCCTCCGCAGCCGAACGGCCGACGAATCGATCGGTATGACCTGTCGACGATCAGTTTCGATGACGTCCATACGATTGCCGATGGGCCTTACGTCTTCCGTCAACACCTCTATAAAGCGACGACCATCGGCGGCAAGCCCTACGAAAACGTTTACGGATTCCTCTTTCGCTTCACCGATGACGGACTGATCGACCGCATCTGGGAACACTGGGGAACGTTGAACGCTTATGAAACCTTGTTTCAGGGTCCGCTTGTCGTTCATGACCCTGACGAGATTCTGATGACGACGCCGTCGGTTCGACAGCGACTTGATCTCGAGCGTTCGGTTGACCGCGATGTCATTGCCGAGTGCATGGAGATTGCGGTTCACGCGCCCAATGGGTCAAACCAGCAGCCATATCGGTTCATATTTGTCGATGACGCCGAAACCAAAGCCAAACTCGCAGCTATCTATCGCTCGGCAATGGCCGATTTCATTGGTCGTCCTCGCACCGATGCTGCCGAAGATCGAGTTGATCGCACCTCTGAAGCGCAACAGCGCATCGCTCGAAGTGTTGCGTACCTCGCCGAGAATATTGAGAAGGTGCCGGTTCTTTGCGTTCCCATCGTCGCTGGTCGGACTGATGGAAATGGGTCCGGGGCCCATGCTGATCGAACTTCAACGTTTTGGCAGGCGGGGCGCTGGGGTTCAGTCGTTCCTGCTCTTTGGTCGTTCATGCTGGCGCTTCGATCGCGCGGACTCGGATCGGCGTGGACAACGTTGACGTTGATCCGCGAGCGCGAAGTTGCCGAAGTGTTGGGCATTCCCTACGACGAATGGATGCAGGTAGGTCTGTTCCCAATCGCCCACACAATTGGCACCGACTTCCGGATCACCCCGCGTAAGCCGGCTGAAGAACTGACGAGATGGAACCAATTCCGCAGTTCGTGATTCGGATCCCTTAGGTTTCTAGCGGCAGTAGCGCTTCAGCGAGGGCACTGAGCTCTGCGTCAGGATCAGCATCTCCCACCAGGGGGATGATGACGAACTTCGACGCGCCGGCATCGATAAATTCTTTTAACAACGACGGGAGTGCATCTCGAGTCGGGATAACCGATCGGGGATCGAGTCCCGGTCGGCGGCGTTCGATGAGATCAATAAATCGCTGGGGGAGTGGCCCGTCTGAGTATGAAATCAATGCGCCGTAATGCTCAGGGTCCATGGTTCGCCCGAATTCGTGTGCAGCCGCCTCAATCACTGGAATTGATTCCGCAACGTCTCTGGGCGAGCAGAACGATGGCAACCATCCGTCGCCGACTCGACCAACGCGACGCAGTTCGCTGGGGGCAATGCCTCCGAGCCAAACATCGAGTCGTGATTGTGTGGGGCGAGGTAACACCTGAACATCATCGACAGAGAAAAACTCTCCGTGATGTGAAATGACTTCGCCGGTCCAACATGCGCGCATCAACGCGAGTGCTTCATCGTGACGACGTCCTCGCTCACCCCGTTTAACTCCGAATGCCCGTTGTTCTGGGGGGTCGACTGCTCCGAGGCCCACGGCGGGAAGAAAGCGTCCGCCGGAAAGCACGTCAAGGGTCGCTATTTCTTTTGCAAGGATGACTGGATTGCGGCCGGGAAGAACCAACACTGACGTACCGAGTTTCATTCGTGTCGTGCGACCGGCGGCGATAGCGAGGGCAATCATCGGGTCAGGTGTCTCTGCGCCGATCCGTTCCGACATCCACAAAGAATCGAATCCCAGTGATTCACAGCGGTCGACAATTGAGGCGAAACGATCGGGAGTCGCTGCCCCAGACAGGGTTCCGAGGCCAATTCCGACGCGGACTTTGATGGCGCTGGTCATGAGGCATCCTCGCACTTCATTGCACTTGTGCGCATCACTGCAGCAGCGATCGCTCTACCGGGGCGTGGCCGCGTACAGTCATAGACCTTGAACGCCCCCCGTTCCCCCTTTGGCCGTTTTGTGCGACTTGGCACACCTGTTGCTGTAGCCCTTGCCGTTTTGTCGTTGGCGGCTTGCTCAGGCTCAAAAACAATGTCAGCAGTGACGACCGAGTCGACCACGTCAACTGTGGCAAACGCATCGGGGCCGATCGAAGGCGGAACGCTCGATATCGCGGTTGCGGCTGTTCCGGCCAAGTGGGCCCCAAATGGTGGGCAATGGACCACTGATGAACTTCAAGCAGCGCGAGCGGTTTATGACCGACTCATGGTTCGTGATGAAAACGATCAACCCGTTCCTGAGCTTCTTGCCTCGGTGGTTCCGAATTCAAGTTTCACGGCTTGGACGCTAAGGATTCGTCCAGGAGTTTTATTCAGTGATGGAATGCCGCTCACAGCAGAGATCGTTGCCTTCAATTTGAAAGCCCAACAGGGCGATCGTTCGAATGCCGACCTACTCATGCCAATTTCTACGATCACGGTGACTGATCCACAAACTGTTTTGGTCACGATGTCGACGGCTTGGTCGACGTTTTCCGAGGTACTTACGACGCGAATCGGAACCGTCGCCGCGCCAGTGACCCTTTTAGGCTTCGACCCACGCCCGATTGGCACTGGACCGTTTATCTGGTCAGGTGTTGACGAAGTAGGCGTAACGATCCTGGTGAAGAACCCCACGTATTGGAAAAAGGGTTTACCTCATCTCGACGCTGTTCGATTGGTTCCCATTGCGGATGCTGCTGATCGTGTGACTGCTGCAATCGATGGAAAGGTTGGCATGGTCGCAGTTGATGAGCCGCGACAACTCGTTCGTCTTGAGAGTGTGCAGAATCGAGAGTCCAAAATCACGATTCATGATGATCGCAACGCAGAGCGCCCAAAGGTGAACATCGCGTTGGAGACGGGCAAAGCTCCATTCGATCGGTTGACTGCTCGCCGGGCAGTCGCGTATGCGACAGATCGGGCTGAGATTCTTTCCAAGGCGTTTGCCGGTCAGGGGACGATTGCTCGAGGGATGATGAGCGATACGTCTCCGTGGTTTGTCGACCACACCGCTCCTATGCGTGATGTGGATCGCGCAAGGAAGAACGCGGAGGAGTACACGAAAGAGACTGGACTTCCGCTCACATTCCGGCTGTCAGTTTCTCCCGGCACGACGATGGAGCGCGTCGCATCGCTATGGCGCGGACAACTTGAGCAAGCAGGGATCGATCTAACAATCGATCTTGTAGAGCCGCCGGTGCTTTCCCTCGCTGCTGCAATCGGGGAGTTCCAAGCCATTTTGCAGGTGGGGTTCGACTCGCCTCATCCGGATTTCTACGAGCCGCTCTTCTACGGCATACCTGCGGAACAAACGGCGATCAGTGGCAATCCCACGCGATATATCAACCCATTGGTCACCAAAGCGTTTACCGACGCCCGATCGACTGCCGATGTGACTCGACAGGTTGATGATTACGGCACCATCCAAGAACAAATCGCAATCGATCTGCCCTATCTGTTTCTCCTACAGGTCCGTGAAGTGATGGTGACATCGCCGAAACTTCGTGACGTCATTAGTTGGTCGACGGGTTCAGGAGCCGATGGTCTTGGTCAAGACGACGCCACCGTGTCACTGGCCCAGTTGTGGTTCGCCCGCTGAACGCTTGTGAAATCGGAGTCAGATCGGAGTTCCGGCAAACGGTGAAGGGTCAGCGCTGACGGGAATCTCGGGCACTGTCCAGTCCATGCGAGCCGAGAGGTTTGCTGCGACCGTCGCCCACTCTTTTGGGTTCCATCCCTGCGCTGATAATTCAACCTGGTGGGCCTGATTGATGTGGACAAAGGCGGGGAGAGTCTCGAGGCCAAAGGCTTTGGCTGCTGTGCGGTCGGGATCGGCGAAGACCAAGATCTCTGAAGCAAGTGGTCCGACGAAGTTGCGGACCTCAGATTCGGTCGCGGTTAGGAGTAGAGCGATGCGAACGTCGGCCTCGGCATAATCGCGAAGAATTCGAAGGGCGGTCTTCAGGATCAAGGAACTTTCGTTGGTGAAGGGGTCCAGAACCACGATCGCCAGATGGAAGTTCGTGGTCCATTCCGAGATCGGACGGCTTTCGCCAGTGAGGGGATTGAGTTCTACGGAAGCCTGCACATCGGTAGTCACAGCCTCAGAAGGTAGCGCGAGTAGGTTGGAGGGACCGCACACGGGCGAAGAGTCCGAGAACTTCTTTAGGAGCCACCATGGTTGTCCTTGCCGCACTGAACAGCACCGGGTACAAGATCGTTCTGCTGATCCACGTTCTTGCTGTCATCGTGGGGTTTGCGCCGCTGTGGCTTACCCCCGTGATGATTCGTCTTACTGCAGCGGGCGACAAAGCTGCCGCTGACGGACTCGAGGTCTCGATCCTCCGCTTCTCTCTCCCGGGTATCGGCATCGCTGGGATTCTGGGTTTCGGGCTCGCCGGGATGAGCGAAAAGGTTTTCAAGGTGTCGCAGACGTGGTTGTCGATCTCTGCTGTGCTCTGGATCGTGCTGCTTGCGGTTCTGTTCTTTGTCGCTCGTCCAGCCATTAAGGCATTCCGCGATGGAGACGTTGCCGCACGCGGTCGCATCATGATGGCAACGGGGATTGGTCACCTGATCCTCGTGGTGACGTTGTATCTCATGATCTTCAAGCCAGGACTCTCAGGCGCCTGAAGCATCTCGGTAGGGTGCTGCTCTAATGCACCCCGTTGAACGACTCCGCTACGTGGCTCGGGCCACGGGCTATCCCCAAAGCGTGATTGTTTCTGAAACGGCGCGGGCGCTCGCGAGTTACGCCAACGACCCTCAGGGTCTGGTCACCGCGTGTCGACGCATGGTGCAGCGTCAGCCCGGATCTGCTCCATTGGTTTGGCTTTGTGCCCGCGTCCTTTGCGCGGGCGACCCCTATGCAGAAATCCGCGCCGCTCTCGAAGAACTCGAAAATGATCGCACCTCGGTTGAATTAGCTCATTCGCTTCCAGACGAAGCAACCATCGTTGTGCTGGGTTGGCCCGAACTCATCGGAGCAGCGCTGCCCCGGCGGGGAGACGTTGAAGTCTTGGTTGTCGACGTCCACCAAGAAGGCGGCGGTCTCGTAATGCAGCTCGTCGATGCCGACGTGAATGCCCTCGATGTACCGCTGGCCGGACTCGGCGCTGCCGTTGCCCATGCCGACCTCGTCCTACTCGAGGCGTCGATGGTTGCACCCACCGAATGGTTGGGAGTTTCCGGATCCTTGGCTGCCGCATCGGTTGCGAAAGCGAACGAGATACCGGTGTGGGCAGTGGCCGGTGTCGGGCGCTTCCTGCCCCAACGGATGTGGGAACCAGTACGCGAACGAATTATCCCCGAGGAACCATGGGACGCCGACGACGAGGTTGTTCCGTTGTCGATGATCGACAAAATCGTTGGGCCGACTGGTCCGCTTGCGGTGGTTGATGCGTTGCGCCGCACCGATTGCCCGATCGCAACGGAATTGTTTAAAGGCGACGTCATCTAGGTCCCCGGTAGGGTTCGGGTCATGAGCGCGCCGATCACTGACTCGTCGATCGTTGATCGCTACCTCGAACTTGGGTTGCGGATGGGCCGTCATATCGACGGCTTCGTCGACGCGTATTACGGCCCATCCGTTCTTGCCGATCGAGTTTCGGCTGAGCAGGTTTCTACGCCCGATTTTCTAGTTGCCAGCGCCAGTCAACTCGTTGTTGATCTCGATGCCGGAGTGGACGACAGCGTCCTTGATGCGTCGCGCCGGCGATGGTTGCGCGCTCAAGCGACGGGGATGCATACCTCGGCTCGCAAGATGGCGGGGGAGCAGATCGCCTACGTCGACGAAGTCGAGTGGTGCTATGGCGTACGTCCCACCTTTCGCGACGAGGATCAGTTCCAAGCGGCCCACGCTCGGCTTGATGCAGTGCTTCCTGGTTCGGGCCCGGTGCGTGATCGCATTATTGATTGGCGCGAAGCACAAGCGATTCCCGTCGATCGGCTCGACGCTGTTCTTCGTTCGATCGCAGAAGATTTTCGTGAACGGACGCAACGACTCTTCGGTTTGCCTGATGGCGAGCACATCGCATGGGAACTGGCATCGAATCAACCGTGGTCGGGTTTCAACTATTACGAGGGAAACCTGCAGAGCCGCGTTGCCATCAACACTGATCTTCCTGTGCTCGCAACAAGCATCGGGCACCTGGTTGCGCACGAGGCCTATCCGGGCCACCACACCGAACACTCGCGAAAAGAATCTGGTCTCGTGCGGTCGCGTGGCTGGCAAGAGGAATCGATCTTCTGCGTCGGAACGCCGCAGTGTTTAATCGCAGAAGGGTTGGCTGACCTCGCACTGGAAATCATCGCTGGTGAGGTTCCCGACCTTCTTGTCGCCGAACACTTGCGTAGCAACGGGATCGACTTTGATCCGGAAATCGCACATGCGGTGCGAATAGCGAGTGAATCCATGGACGCGGTTCGTGCGAATGCGGCGTGGTTGCTTCATGAAGACGGCGCTTCAGTCAATGATGTCGTTGCCTATATCGAACGATGGGGGCTCCTTCCTCATGCTCGTGCGGCGAAGGCGATCGAGTTTTTGACCTCGCCAACGTGGCGGGCATACATCTCGTGTTATGTCGAAGGTCTGCCGCTTTGTCGAAACTGGGTCGCTGGTGACTCCGATCGGTTCGCCACGTTGTTGACCGAGCAGATCGTTCCCGCCGATCTGGTGGATGCATGAAGCGTTCCGTCACTCTTCGCGGTGAGAAGTTCAACTTTGGCGATCTTCGCGAACTCATGGCGTGTGCGAATGAGCCCAAAGCCGGCGATCGACTCGCAGGCATTGCCGCCAATTCTGAACGAGAACGAGTAGCCGCAAAGATGGCCCTGGCCGAAGTCCCGCTCAGCGAGTTTCTTGACGAACCGCTCCTCGAAGATGATGTGACGGGCCTGATCATTGATTCTCTTGATCGTGAGGAGTTTGCAAACCTTCGATCACTCACGGTGGGAGAACTGCGAGAACTCGTCCTTTCCTCCAATTTCGCCTCGGAGTGGCAACGCAGTCTGAAGGGTGCCCTGACGCCCGAAATCGTGGCGGCCACGGCTCGAATCATGAGTGCTCGCGATCTCATCTCTGCTGCGGCGCCACTCCGATCAGTGACTCGCTGTCGCAACACCATGGGTGAACGCGGCGTGCTTGGAGTGAGGATTCAACCCAATCACCCCACCGATGACATAGCTGGCGTGGTGCTCTCTGCGCTCGACGGATTGATGTTCGGCTGTGGCGATGCGGTAATTGGTGTGAATCCGGCAGGTGATGCAATTGAGAATGTTGTCGCTCTCGAGCATGCATTGCAGGAACTCATCGGTGCCGTTGGTGCGCCCACGCAATCTTGTGTCCTCGCTCACTTCACGACTCAACTTGCCGCGCTTGAGCGCGGCGCTCC
>JAEMTX010000057.1:7775-10603 GCA_016462055.1 Acidimicrobiia bacterium
TACGGGGTAGCGCGGGCGTTTGATCCATTCCTCGTGAATTCAGTCGTGGGCTTTATCGGTCCGGAGTATCTAGCCGATGCAACGGAAATCATTCGAGCGGGGCTGGAAGACCACTTCATGGGCAAATTGTTGGGACTGCCTATGGGAATCGACATTTGTTATACGAACCACGTAGAGGCCAACCAAGACACCACAGACCAGTTGCTCGTTTTGCTTGCGACCGCTGGCTGCAACTTCGTGATGGGCGTTCCCGGTTCCGACGATGTCATGCTCAATTATCAGTCCACGAGTTATCACGACGCTGCTGGCGTTCGCGAACTTGTTGGCGCACGTCCGGCCCCAGAGTTCGCGGCATGGCTCGAACAAACAGGGATTTTTGTCGATGGTCGGTTGGCGGAAGGTTCGGCGAACGGGCCTGAATCTCTGCAGGCGTTCGCTGAATCGATCAAGGAACTGGGTCGATGAGCGCGAACCTGCCTGACACGCTTCGCGGCGCGATCGACAATGGTGGCGATGTTTCCAATGTGACACCTGCGCGGTTGCTCATCGGCCGCGCCGGAACCGCCTATCGGACGTCAACGCAATTGCAGCTGCGTGCCGATCATGCATTTGCGAAAGACGCGCTCAATGCGACGTTTTCTCTCGAAGAATCACCAATGAAGGAACTCGCGAAACGCTTTGACCTGTTTGAAGTCAAGAGCGAAGCCGCATCACGTGAAGAATATTTGGCTCGGCCAGACAAAGGTCGTCGTTTAGGTAAAGGTGTGGCGGAAACTCTGCGCAAGAACTGTCCGTCTTGTGTTGATCTGCAGGTCGTGATTGGCGACGGTCTCTCACCACTCGCAGTGAGCTCTCAAGTTCCATCGCTGCTCGGGCCGTTGCTTGACCATGCCGCAACTCGTGGGTGGTCGTTAGGGCGTACGTTTGTTGTACGCAATTGTCGAGTCGGAGCGATCAACGACATCGGCGAGGCCCTCGATGCTCAGAATGTGGTGCTGCTCATTGGCGAGCGGCCAGGGCTGGCCACGGCTGAAAGTCTGTCCGCCTACTTGGCTCATCGTCCCCGAACCGGCGATACCGATGCCCAACGAAACCTTGTTTCCAACATCCATCCGGGTGGGGTGACGGCCGAGGATGCAGTCTGGCGAATCCTTGGATTGGTTGATGCCTTCATGATTCAGGGCCGCAGCGGGTTCACGGTAAAAGAGCCGGCACGGCCTACGTCGTTATCAGAGGCCTCAGGCCGATAGTTTCAAGGTATGCGAAATCCCAAGGACTTCTTCCGCCCGCTTGCTGTGGGTGCCCCCGAACCGGTTCGTGAGATTCCGGTTAAGCCCGCCCGCATGATCCACTTCTTCCCACCTTCCAACGAGAAGATGGTGAGCAAGCTTCCCCAGATCGTCCCAACAGTCGATGTGTTGCTTGGAAATCTTGAGGACGGCGTTCCCGCTGCCGATAAAGAAGCAGCGCGCGCTGGTCTTGTGCATGTGGGCAAGACCATCGACTTTGGCAAGACCCAGTTCTGGACCCGTGTGAACTCACTCGATTCACCTTGGGGCCTCGATGACATCGTTACTGCCGTTTCCGAGATCGGCGACAAGCTCGACGTCATCATGATTCCGAAGGTCGAAGGTCCAGAAGATATTCACTATGTCGATCGACTTCTGGCACAACTCGAGGCGAAAGCAAAACTCGAGCGGCCGATTCTCGTGCATGCGATTCTCGAAACCGCTCGCGGCGTTGCCAATGTCGAAGAGATCTGCGGAGCAAGCCCCCGTATGCAGGGCCTTTCACTTGGGCCGGCCGACTTGGCGGCGAACCGACGCATGAAGACCACGCGTGTTGGCGGCGGTCATCCGGGATATTTGGTTCGCCAAGATCCGGTCGACGGAAATATCGAAGGCGATCGAACGATCTATCAGCAAGACCTCTGGCACTACACGCTTGCTCGCATGGTCGATGCGTGCGTTGCCAACGGGATCCTTCCGTTCTACGGACCGTTTGGCGATATCGCCGACGTCGTTGCGTGTGAAGATCAATTCCGTAATGCGTTCTTGTTGGGCTGCGTCGGGGCCTGGAGTCTTCATCCCGTGCAGATCGCTATCGCCAAGCGCGTCTTTAGCCCCGATCCAGCCGATATTGCGCATGCTCGTCGCGTCATCGAAGCAATGGGCGACGGAACCGGAGCACTCATGCTTGACGGAAAGATGGAAGACGACGCATCGGTCAAGCAGTGTCGGGTCATGGTGGAACTCGCGACTTCGCTGGCGGCCGATGACCCCGAACTTGCTGCTACCTACGGACTTTGAGGATCGCGAACATGAGTGAAGCGCTGCGTCCTCGACGTTCTGTTCTCTACATGCCTGGTGCGAATGAACGCGCGCTGGAAAAAGCCAAAGGTATTCCAGCCGACGCATTGATCCTCGACCTTGAAGACGCGGTAGCCCCTGACGCCAAGCCCGAGGCGCGAGTTCGGGTCTGTGCCGCTGCGGCGAGCGGCGAGTACGGCACTAAGGAAATAGCGATTCGTATCAACGGTATTGGCACGCAATGGCATGAGGATGACATCGCTGCGGCAGCCGCTGCTGGGCCCGATGCAATCGTTGTCCCGAAGGTGAATTCCGCTGAAGACGTCGCGCAACTCATTGCCGCATTCGAAGCTGCCGGTGCGCCCGCACACACCAAGTTGTGGGCGATGCTCGAGACTCCCGTTGCCGTCTTGAATGCGGAGTCAATCGCCACCGCTTCTGACCGACTCACAGTTCTCGTTATGGGCACGAATGATTTAGCCAAAGAGCTCTATGCCGAACACGTGCCCGGTCGGGCCC
>JAEMTX010000238.1 GCA_016462055.1 Acidimicrobiia bacterium
CTCAGATGCCTCTGTCGTTCCCATCCAGTTGTCAATCATCGTCGCACTATGGGCGACAAAGGCTCAATGCGCATGAGCCGAAAGGCTCAAATTCGTCTTCGCTCTTCGATCAACGAGCGCAGTTCAGCGGGCGAAAGCCAGGGCTCCGATCGATGAACCATTCGATGATCCTAAAGCGATCGATGAGCCCAAGTTCGGGGAGTCCGTTTCGTCACCACCCCCTTCTTCGCCGTACCCTCAATCCCGATGACCGGGGAGCACGAGTTCACATCTGAGGAGGAGTTCCGCGGCGAGGCCGAGGAAGCCCTTGTCGATGGCGATCGAACATTCGACTCCAAAGAGATCTCTGTCGTTCGAGCGGCACTGGCAAACCGTGACTTCCGCCTGATGTGGCTCAGCAGTTTGGGCTCCACCGTTGGAACGTGGATGCAGAACGTGATTTTGGCGGCGTTCGTTTACACCGTTACCGAAAGCGCATGGCTCGTCAGCCTCGTGGGCTTCTGCAATCTCGTTCCGCAACTTCTCTTCGCAACGTTCGGCGGAATCATCGCTGACACGTTCAACCGCAAGAAACTGATCTTCTGGCTCTCACTTGAGCAGATGATCGGTTCGCTGGCTATTGCCTGGATCGTCCGAACGACCGACTTCTCACAACCTGCATTACTCATCGCCGTGTTTGCAGTCGGAACTGGGGCCGCGTTGCAGGGTCCAGTGTTCCTCGCAGTCACGCCATCACTTGTTCCGAAAGAACATCTGACGGGCGCGATTTCTCTCAATTCGGTGAGTATGAACGTGTCGCGAGTCATTGGACCGGCAATCGGCGCGATGTTGTACGTATGGATTGGAGCGTCGTGGGTCTTCGTTCTCAACGCCGCCACATACGTGATCATCATGGTTGGCGTTACCTACGTGAAGGTGCCGACGTTCGAACGGAAACAGGGAGAGAGCAAACTCGACCGGCTGGTGGGCGGATTCCGCTATGTGCGCCAAGACCCGGTGGTCTTCCGAGCTATTTGCACAGTTTTGTTGTTCTCACTTTTTTGTATGCCTTTCGTCGTGCTCTTCCCCGCAATGGCCTCGGTTGATTGGCACGTCTCAACGAAATCCACATTGTACGGATTGCTCTACGCCACATTCGGCCTTGGGGCGGTTGTCGGCGCACTTTCGGTGGGAACGTTCTTGTCAGGCCACAAGATCGAAAGCGTATTGCGCGGTGCATTCGTCCTCTTTGGTATCTCTCTTGCGGCGTACATCACTATTGACACTGCAGCGCTGGCGTTTCCTATCGGCTTTCTTCTCGGGTTCTTCTATTTCGTTGTCGTCACTTCGCTGTCAACGATCTTCCAGTCGCGCCTTGACCACTCCATTCGCGGACGTGTCAGTGCAGTGTGGATGATGTGCTTTGGTGGAACCGTTCCAGTCGCTGGCCTTATCGCCGGTTGGATCGTGAGATATTCAACGGTGAATACCGTCATTTATTTTGGCGCCGCGTTCGCACTCTTCCTCGCGTGGTTCGCCGACCTTCGACCGCCTGAAGAACGAAAAGGTTTACGCGAAACACGTAGTCGTTAGTCAGCCAGCAAGAAGTGCAATTGCAAGACGCTCGAGGCCGGCGATGCGACTGCCCTTCACTAAGACTGCGTCGTTTGCATCAAGCGATCCGAGAGCAGCAACTGCTTCCTCGATCGTCGACACTGTTTGCTGCGCAGTGGGCCTGTACCCATCAGTGCCGACCGCTATGAGGTGAACGTCAAGTTCCTTCGCAACTGAGGCGACATAAGCATGCGCTTCAGCGCTTTGATCCCCGAGTTCGGCCATTGGCCCAAGCACTGCGTAGTGACGGGACGCCGGCAATTGGGCCAGAGAACGAAGTGCCGCTTCCATCGAGGCGGGGCCAGCGTTGTAGGCATCGTTGAGGATTCGTGCGCCCGATGGCGCAACGTGGAGTTCCATCCGCCAGGGCGAAAGAGCAGCTTGTTCAAGCCCATCGACAACGTCGGCCATTGGAACTTCCCAAAGCAGCGCCAACGAAGCGGCGGCGAGTGCATTTCCGACATGGTGAACGCCCCGCACATCGAGATGCACAGCGGCAGTCCCCCATTCCGACTCAAGTTGGAACTGCACTCGAAGATCGTCGCCAATAACAATGCCCGAGGCTCGAACCTCGCCGGCGTTGACTCCATAGGAAATCGTTCGTGCTGAAGTGCGCGATGCCATTGCGGCAACACGCGGATTGTCTGCGTTCAGGATTGCAACGCCATCGGCCGGAAGCGATTCAACGAGTTCGCCCTTTGCTCGAGCGATGTCATCTAGACCGCCCATGAATTCAGAGTGCGCAATTTCAATCGATGTAACGATCGCAACCGTTGGTCGGGCGATTGCGCACAGGTCTGCGATATGCCCATTGCCGCGCGCTCCCATCTCAACAATTGCAACTTCGGTATCGGTCGCGGCGTTCACAAGTGTGAGCGGCACACCGAGTTCATTGTTGAAACTCTTCTCATTCGCGGTGGTGACAAATCGGAGCCCCAGAATCGCTGCGGCGAGATCTTTGGTTGATGTCTTTCCTACCGATCCTGTAATTCCGGCGACACGATTGGGAAGCCGATCGCGAGCATGTGCGCCCAGCAGCGAGAACGCGACCTCGACGTCGGCCACCTCGATCGTTGCCAGTCCATCGATCGCTCCGTTTGAACTGAAGGTGGCAACTGCGCCACCTTGACGCGCAGCATCGATGAAGTCGTGCCCGTCTCGCTCGCCCCGGACCGGAACAAAGAGTTGACCGGGGCGAA
>JAEMTX010000058.1:0-1143 GCA_016462055.1 Acidimicrobiia bacterium
CGTACTTCGACGAGATCATCGAGATCGATCTTTCTTCACTCAAGCCGCTCATCAATGGTCCACACACGCCAGACCGTGCTCGCAAGGTCAGCGAACTCGGCGCCGAAGCCAAGGCCGAAGGTTGGCCCATGGAAATTTCTTCTGCACTCATTGGCTCGTGCACGAACTCTTCCTACGAAGACATCAGTCGCGCTGCAGCCATCGCTCGATTCGCACATCAGAACGGGCTCAGCACCAAGACACCGTTGCTCGTCACTCCCGGTTCGGAACAGGTTCGCGCCACCATCGAACGCGACGGATTGCTCGCCGATCTCGAGCAGATCGGCGCCACTGTGCTGGCGAACGCTTGTGGACCGTGCATCGGTCAGTGGTCCAGAAGCGACGTTGAAGAGGGAACCGAGAACATCATCGTCACCTCGTATAACCGCAACTTCCCAAAGCGAAACGATGGACTCGCATCAACGCTCGCCTTCGTCACCTCACCCGAAACAGTTGTGGCAATGGCATTAGCCGGGCGCGTCGATTTCGACCCAACTACCGATTCACTTACGAACGCTTCTGGCGAACAGGTCATGATTCCGGTTCCCGTTGGCGTTGAACTTCCGCCAAAGGGTTTCACCGCTGGCGAGAACACCTTCATCGCACCCCCGGCCGATTCGTCGAGGGTTGTCATAAAGGTGTCGCCCTCCTCTGATCGACTGCAACTTCTCGAACCGTTCGATGCATGGGACGGCAACGACTTCCTCAACCTTCCGATTCTCATGAAGGCCAAAGGCAAGTGCACGACCGATCACATCTCTGCTGCTGGTCCGTGGCTCAAGTACCGCGGTCACCTCGAAAACATCTCGGGCAACATGTTCATCGGTGCCGTCAATGCATTCACCGACGGAGTTGGCCAGGGTAAAGATCAACTCGACGGAACTACAAAGTCGTTCCCCGACATTGGCAAGAGCTACCACGCTGCTGGTCAAGGTTGGATCGCCATCGGCGACGAGAACTACGGCGAAGGTTCCTCACGTGAACATGCCGCAATGGAACCGCGATTTCGTGGTGCCAAGGTTGTTCTTACCCGTTCGTTCGCTCGCATCCACGAGACGAATCTCAAGAAGCAGGGTGTGTTGCCGCTCGTCTTCGCCGATCCAA
>JAEMTX010000058.1:1243-10573 GCA_016462055.1 Acidimicrobiia bacterium
GCGCTACTCGGCGCGGCAGTCATCCATTTCGCCATGGTTCCCCAACACATGAGTGAATGGTCACCCGAAGGCATTGCGTTCATCGTGACTGGCTGGGTACAGGTCGCTCTCGCCATTGGCATTGTCCTGCGACCCAAGCGCTGGATGTTGTGGGTGACCGTGGCTGCGTCGACGGTGTTTATCGCTGCCTGGGCAATCACTCGCGTGTGGGGCGCACCATTTGGTCCCGGTTCCGGAATTGCGCAACCAAAGTCGTATGTCGATCTCGCGTGCGTTGCCCTCGAAGCGCTCGCGGTTGTTGTTGCGGTGCTTGCGATTTGGCGTCCGACATTTGCAGCGGGCTGGCGTACTGAAGGTTTGGTCTTCGCCTCGGTCATTCCCGTTGCACTCATTGTTCTCGCAACATCGGCAGTTGCCTCGCCCAGTGCATTGCACCATGCCCATGGTGGCAATCCATGCCCAAAGGGACAGAAAGCCAATCTGGAACTCATGTCGAGCGACGGCCATGGTCACGACACCGAAGAATGCGTGTCTGACATCGATGACAAAGGTCTCTCGCTTCTCACAAACGGCCACCACAATCAGATGCGCAACGATCCGCTTGATCCCGCCACCCAAGCAGAGCTTGATCGTCAACTCGCTATCACTCGCGAAGTGGCGGCACAGTTCCCAACCCTTGCCGACGCTGCCGCTGCCGGTTATCGCCGCGCCGGACCATACACACCTGGTCTTGGAGTGCATTACATCCGCAGCGGGATGGGGGAACTGAACCCAGCGGGAACAATGACCGAGGACACGCTTCGTCATCCACAGTCGCTCATTTATGCGGGAACTGAACCCAACTCCCCCATCGCCGGATTCATGTATTACTCGATGTCAAAAATCGAACCGACTGGCTTCCCGGGAACCAACGACACGTGGCATTACCACTCCAATGTCTGCGTCAAAATGACCGCAGCGGGCACCGAAGCTCCCTTTGGCGCCGACCGCAGTGATGTCACCGTGGACATGTGCAAAAGCGTTGGAGGCTTCATGATCAACACCACACGGTGGATGGTGCATGTGTGGTCAGTGCCGGGTTGGGAAAACGACTCAGGAGGAGTGTTTTCTGAAGTGAACCCGAAACTCGGTTGTTCCGATGGAACCTATTACCGACTCAGCGACGAGGAACTCGTTGCGATGCCGATTAATGCATGCCATTCAGGCGCGCCGGGCGACCCGACGAGCGACGAGTACGACCAGCGCAGTTAACCGCTCAGGCGCGAGGCAAGCCGAGAATCTCGGCGGCCTCGTCACAGGTTGCGACAGCAACACCCATGCGCTCGCACACTTCGACTGCGTTGCGCGTGAGTTCAGCATTCGTGGGCTGACGATCGCCACCGTAGAACTCGAGTCCAAGGTGAAGGTGGCCCCCACGCTCGATTGCGTATTCGGCCAGGCCGGCTTCGATCGGATCTCCACCAACAACTGACAATGCCCACGGCACCGGACAATCGCCGAGCATCTCGAGATACGCATCGAGCGCCAATCGAGTTGGCGGCAGACCGAATGGCGCCCCCATGTACCCACGATCAGTCGACAGGTAGAACTTGATCATTGTGCCGGCCGGAAGCTTTCCTGCCTTCCAGTACAACATCGTGGTACGCATGAAGGCCGGTTCGTAAATCGCAAGACTCGGTCCCACGCGATCGGCGGAAGCTTGTTCCATTTGAATGCGGATCGAGTCGTAACTATTTGAGTACACGATGCCTGCGTTCGGAATGCCGTCAGCATCGATGCCGCCGAGATTGGTTGAACCTGGATCACACAAACTGACTTTCATGAGTCCGGTTTCGGCGAGCAGATGCAAGTGCTCGAAATCAAGTCCACCGTTTGTAAAATTTGCTGTCGGGTACAACAACGCGTCGGGACGTTCGGCAAACACCGGCATCCACCCCGCCAAATAATCATCGGCGACCTCACGGGGATCACCAAAGACCGCACCGTGATTGTGAATGATCGACGCGCCGGCAGCGAGCGTCTCAAGCGTGTCGGTGGCAAGTTCTTCATGCGACCGCGGGACGTTTGGATTGTGTTCCTTGGTCCGATTCCCGTTGATTGCTGCTTCGATGATGACTGGTCCGCGTTCCATAGCGCCGACAGTAGGCCGAAAACGACCGAAGCCGGCCCTTTGGGTCGGCTTCGGAGCGGAGGTGGAAACCGGGGGGACAGTCTCAACACCTTCTACGGACTCTGCAGAGGGGGATCCGCTTTATGAGTCCGACACTTGCTCATTGCAGTGTGCTCCTATGTTACCCATCGGTCCAACTGTTTATCGTGATCTGTGCCATCATTATTTGTGATGGATCTCCGACAGCTCTCGACCCTGCTCGCCGTGGTCGATCACGGGGGCTTCACCGCCGCCGCTCGATCGCTCCATACCGTGCAATCCAACGTTTCTGCCCACATTTCTCGGCTTGAGAAGGAACTCGGAGCGACTCTCATAGAGCGCTCCACCGGCCTCCCCACGGCCGAGGGAACTGTCGTGGTGGAACGAGCCCGGCGCATTTACGCGGAACTCGCCGCGCTTAGCGCCGACGTCCATTCGGTCCGATCCGAGGTATCAGGGACTGCTCGCATCGGCATTATCGGAACCACTGCCCGGTGGCTCGCTCCGTTGCTCATCGAGACGACAGCCACAAGGCACCCTCTTATCCGGGTTGAAGTTCACGATGCCACCACGGCCTCGCTTCTTCTCAAACTCGACACCGGCGCAATTGATTTCGCCGTTCTCACGACACCCACTAACGATCCTGGAGTCGTTTCGACCTCGCTGTTCACCGAGGACCGCATCCTTGCCACGCCGGTCGGCCATCCGTTATTCGGACGTGACCACATCACACTTGCCGATCTCAGTGGCGTGAATCTGATCGTCGAACCGCCTGGCCGTCCGTTCCGCGACCAACTCGATGCGTTGTTTGCCGAACGTGGGTATGTCTTGGCTATGAAAGCCGAGGTGGACGGCACTCGACTTATGGCCTCGCTGGCCTTTGAAGGGTTCGGCGCGGCGATTCTTCCAGCGAGCGCGGTATCGACCCGATCCGACCTTGGCTGGCATACCGCACCGGTCGAGGGACTTCCCGGCCGAGCAGTGGGACTCGCCACCCGCCGTCAGGCGTTACTCTCGGCTCCAGCCCGAGTGTTAGCCGATGTCCTCAAAGACGTCGTCGCCGCTCAGGGCAACCGCCGTCCGGGCATTCACCCGGCCATTGGCTCCACCACCTCTTCTGGTTGATGACACCTCCCGCTACCTCCGCCCCCAAGAGCGGAAGGTTCGCGTCCAACACCGGGCGAGCAGTCCATCTCCGAGCAAAGGTCCCTGGCGTCGTCCACGCCGACATTGACGTTCTTGAAACGATGAGTGGGCCGCGCCCCATCGTTCGCGTTCGCATTGGCGGCGACGCAAACGAAGACGGTAAAGGTGGAGCGCTGTCACCGCGAGACGGCGAAAGCATCGCAAACGCTGCACACGTCGCGTTAGCGGAACGACTTCCAGTTGTCGTCGAACTTTCCTCAACCGGTGCTGACATCAGCGAAGGACTTGCCGCGTTGCACGGTTGGGGCCAGGCCGCGAAAGCGTTGAGCTCCTGTTCCGGAATTGTCCCGACGGTGATGGCCGTTTCCGGACCAGCGGTATCGGGACCAGCGCTTCTTTTGGGCCTCGCCGATCATGTGGTGATGACCGAAGACGCATACGCGTTTGTGAGCGGTCCCCACATGGTGCGCCAATTCACCGGTGTTCCTATCGACAAAATGGACCTCGGTGGAGCCGGCGCCCACAGTCGAACGACCGGCGTTGCTTCCGCAGTTGTTGCCGATGCAGCCGCAGCGATGGACTGGGTAGCAAACCTGTTCGACTATCTGCCTGGCCATAACGATGAACTTCCACCTCGGTTGGTCACGAGCGATCCCGTCGATCGATTGACGCCCGAGGCTGGCGCCATCATCCCGGCAACTCCCACAGGCTCCTACGATGTTCGTAGCGTGATCAGAGCAATTGCCGACGACGGAGAACTTTTCGAACTTCGTGCCGCATGGGCAGCGAACCTCGTCACCACCTTTGCCTCAATCGGTGGACGACCAGTTGGCGTTGTTGCCAACCAACCGTGTGCATTAGCGGGAACGCTTGATATTCCAGCATCGCAAAAGGGAGCTCGTTTCGTTTCGTTCTGCGATGCGTTCAATATCCCGCTCATCACCCTTGTTGACACGCCCGGGTTTTACCCCGGCAAAGATCTCGAATGGCGCGGAATGATCCGCCACGGCGCACAAATGGCATTCGCCTACGCCCGCGCCACCGTCCCGCGAGTCAACGTCACATTGCGCAAGAGTTACGGCGGCGCCTACATCGTCATGGATTCAAAGCGCATGGGAAATGACCTTGCGCTTGCGTGGCCATCGGCAGAAATCGCGGTCATGGGCGCTAAAGGTGCGGTGGAGATCCTCAATCGCGGCATCGCCGACGACGACCGCCAGGCTCTTGAAGATGCCTATGAAGCGCGCCTTCTCAACCCCTACATCGCTGCCGATCGCGGATTTATCGATGCCGTCATCGACCCGGCCGATACTCGCACGGAGATTGCTGCCGCTCTCGAGGCACTCGACCACAAGCGAGAACGCCTTCAGCCCCGCTCGCACGACAACACTCCCCTCTGACGTCATCGGGCGTCGTCAGGCGTCATCGGTTCCGACGCTTTGGCGTTCGGTGGGGTGCTGTTTACGAATCGTTCACGCCCGGCCGACCGAACGTTGCTCTGGGGCCACTAGGATGCCTGTGTAGGGGATCCGAAAAGACGACGAAATACAGGAGTTCGACGAGTGGCCGAGAGTGTGACCATCACCGACAACCGAACTGGCGAATCGGTTGAAGTTCCGATTGTCAATGGCGGTATTGACTCAGCGGCATGGTCGAAGTTGATGCCAGGGACCTGGTTCTACGACCCGTCGTTCTCTACAACTGCTGCAGCCGAGAGTTCCATCACCGAACTCGACGGCGAAAACGGAATCCTCCGCTACCGCGGCTACCCCATTGAACAATTAGCCGAACAGTCGTCCTATCTCGAAGTTGCCTACCTGCTCCTCAATGGCCAACTTCCCACCGAAACCGAAATGGCCGAGTGGACACACGAGATCACCTACCACACGTTCATTCATGAAAACGTGCGCAAGCGCTTCATGGAGGGCTTCCACCACGATGCTCATCCCATGGGCATTCTCGTATCAACGCTCGCCGCGCTTTCCACCTTCTATCCCGATGCGAAGAACATTTTCGATCTCGAAAGTCGTCAGAAGCAGATCATCCGTCTGATCGCCAAGATGCCAACCATCGCTGCTGGCGCCCATCGCCACAGCGTGGGCATGCCGTTCGTCTACCCAGACAACAGCCTCGACTTCACCTCAAACTTCCTTTCCATGATGTGGCGCGTCGCTGAGCCCAACTACGAGCCAAACCCGGTTCTGGCCAAGGCCCTCGATGTCCTGTTCATCCTCCACGCCGACCACGAGCAGAACTGCTCGACCACGGCCATGCGTGTTGTCGGTTCTGCCCATGCCGACCCGTATTCCTCCTCGGCGGCTGCCGCGGCCGCGTTGTACGGCCCTCGCCATGGCGGCGCCAACGAAGCCGTGCTGCGCATGCTCAACTCCATCGGCACGCTCGACAACGTCGACGATTACGTCAAAGACGTTCGCGAAGGCAAGATGGTGCTTCAAGGTTTCGGCCATCGCGTGTACAAGAACTACGACCCGCGGGCCAAGATCATCAAGAAGATCGCCTACGACGTCTTCGAGGTCACCGGCAAGAACGAACTTCTCGACATCGCCCTCAAACTTGAAGAAACCGCTTTGGCCGATGATTACTTCGTGAGCCGCAAGCTGTATCCGAATGTCGACTTCTACTCGGGCCTCATCTACCAGGCCATGGGCTTTCCCATCGAGATGTACACCGTGTTGTTCGCCATTCCGCGTATGGCCGGTTGGCTTGCCCACTGGAGCGAAATGCTCGATCAGAACTCGCGTATCGCTCGCCCCCGTCAGCTCTATACGGGTTCCGGCGCTCGCGACTACGTGCCGATCGCTCAGCGCTAAGTACACGCAGCAATTACACGTCGATCAGGATCTTTCCAACATTGGCGTTGGTTTCCATGTACGCGTGTGCGTCGGCAATTGCCGACAACGGGTAGCGAGAATCAATTACCGGTTTCACGAGTCCGGCATCGAAGAGCGGCAGAATCTCGGCCACGAATCGCTGTGTAATAGCGATCTTCTCGCCAAGCGGTCGAGCTCGCAGCACCGTGCCAATCAAACTGGCCCGCTTCGGCAACAACATGCCGATATTTACCTCGGTACGGCCACCACCCATGGTGCCCACCTGAACAATCCGCCCACCAATACGAATCGCCGCGATGTTCTTGTCGACATAGTCGCCACCGATCACGTCGAGGACAACATCGACACCAGCGCCATTGGTGAATACCACGCACTCAGCAACAAAATCACTTGCAGCGTAATCAACCGCAAGATCGGCACCGAGTTCACGACACGCATCGAGCTTTCCCGCCGATGCGGTAACAATCACGCGAGCACCGAGTGCTTTGCAGATCTGAATAGCCGCAGTGCCAACCCCCGACGCTCCAGCGTGCACAAGAGCAGTGCGACCAGATGTGAGCCCGCCTTGGGCCACGAGCGCGTCGAACGCTGTGATCCACACTTCGGGAATTGCCGCAGCGTCTTCCACAGACACCGTGGTCGGGATGCGCATGAGTTGATGTTCATGAGTCACGAGCCGTTCGGAATAGGAACCACCGCCAACGATGCCCATGACCTCGTCGCCCACCGACCATGACGTGACTCGCTCGCCGAGTGCGGCGACACGGCCGGAAAACTCCATGCCCGGAATCTCCGGAGCGGGCGGCGTGAATCCGGGCAGCGGCGGACTGGGATACAGACCTCGACGCTGAAGAAGATCGGCACGATTCAACGCCGTAGCCACAATGTCAACGAGGACTTCCTCGGGACCAGGCACAGGATCAGCGACCTCGGCAATGGTGAGGACATCAAGATCGCCATAAGCAGTGAGAACAACAGCTTTCATCGGCGCAGCCTACGCTCGGGCCATGACTTCGGACACAACGCACTACCGCACTTGCCCGCTCTGCGAAGCGACCTGCGGTCTTGAGTTGACCGTTCGTGATGGCGCCGTTCTTCGTGTCCGCGGCGACCGCGACAACACATTTTCAAATGGCTTCATCTGCCCGAAGGGTTCAGTGCTTCACAAGTTGCACACTGACCCTGACCGTTTACGTGCCCCCATCGTGCGACGCGGCGACGACCCGGAAACGGCGACCTGGGATGAAGTTTCGTGGGACGAAGCCTTCGCCATCATTGCTGACGGCATCCAAGGCGTTATCGACCGGCACGGCCGACATTCCGTGGCCGCGTATTTTGGTAATCCAAGCGTCCATTCACTTGGCACTGTCATTTACAACCGCGTACTCATTCAGGCAATGGCCAGTCCGCAGATGTATTCCGCGTCAACCGTTGATCAGATGCCCAAGCATGTCTCCAGTGGCTTGATGTTTGGCAATCCAATTCTGATTGCGGTGCCCGACATTGACCGCACCGATCACTTGTTGATCCTCGGGGCGAACCCCTACGAATCAAACGGTTCACTGGCCACTGCACCTGATTGGCCTGGTCGCATGAAGGCCATACGCGAACGCGGCGGAAAGATCGTCGTTGTCGATCCTCGTCGCACGAAGACCGCCGCCAACGCCGACGAATGGCACTCCATCCGTCCCGGCGGCGACGCACTGTTGTTATGTGCAATGTTGCACGTGTTATTTGCTGAAGATCTGATCGATGCGGGCCGAGCGCCGGGCATGACCAGTGGCCTTCGCGAGATCGCCGATGCGGTGGAACCGTTCGCTCCCTCTGTCGTTGCGCCCCGCATTGGAATCGATGCCGACACGATTTCCCGCATGGCTCGCGAACTCGCGGCCGCACCCACCGCCGTCGTGTACGGACGCATCGGCACCCAAACCGTCGGCTTCGGAACGATCGCGGCATGGGCGGTCGACGCCCTCAACCTGGTCACCGGGAACCTTGATTCTCCTGGTGGCGCGATGTTTCCGCTCACGCCACATGAAAGTGGTCGCGGAAAAGGCCGCGGGCGCGGATTCCGCATTGGCCGTCGCCACAGCCGCGTGCGCAACTATCCCGAAGTACGCAGCGAGTACCCCGTTGCCGGACTTGCGGAAGAAATCACCACCCCCGGCGATGGTCAGATCCGCGCCATGGTCACCGTGGGCGGAAACCCCGTACTTTCCACCCCGCATTCGGCGGCACTCGATGCGGCCATGCGGGAATTGGAGTTCATGGTCAGTGTCGATCCGTACCTGAACGAAACCACCCGTCATGCAAATGTGATCCTTCCCCCGCCCACCGCTCTTGAGCGCAGTGAATATCAAATGGCGTTTATCGGGTTAGCCGTGCGCAACTTCGCACAATGGGCTCCGCCTATGTTCGAGAGCGACTGCTTACAAGAACACGAAATTCTTGGTCGACTCTCGCTCATTTTCACCGGCCCCGAAGCCGGCAATGATCCCGCGGTCATCGATGCGATGTTGCTCGACGGCGCGCTGCAGTCAGCAATCGATTCCACCGACTCCCCTCTTGCCGATCGTTCCGTGGACGAGTTGAGGGCGATTGTGCAAACCAATCCGTCGCGCACCGCCATCGATCACATTCTCGATGTCATGATCCGTACTGGCTCAAGCGGCGACTGGTTTGGCGCGGTCCCCGATGGGCTTTCGCTCGACGTGTTCGAACAGAACCCACACGGAATTGACCTCGGGGCGCTCCAACCCCGACTGCCTGAAGCGCTGCGTACTGAATCAGGCACCATTGAACTTGCGACGCAGATCATTGTCGACGAGTTAGCTCGCCTCGCTACCACCCTTGACACACCAATCGATACAGACGGATTGGTGCTCATTAGCCGACGTCATTTGCAGTCCAATAACTCGTGGATGCACAACGTTGAGGCGCTCGTGAAGGGCAAAGTTCGCTGCACACTGCTTGTTCATCCGAACGATGCCGCACGACTTTCACTCGTCGATGGTTCCGACGCGGTCATTGCCTCTCGAGTTGGTTCGGTCACTGCTCCTGTTGAAGTCACCGACGAAGTTCCGGTCGGCGTCGTGAGCCTTCCGCACGGCTGGGGCCACGATATGGCTGGCACAGTTTCTAAGGTCGCCTCGAAACGACCAGGTGTGAACTCGAATCTGCTTA
>JAEMTX010000239.1 GCA_016462055.1 Acidimicrobiia bacterium
AACTCACCGTCGCGCTTCATTCGAGTACTGGCCAATGTCCAACTCGCACAGCAACCTGCAGATCAGACGGCAGCAGAGATGGACACCGTGCGAATTCTTCATGGGTTTGATCTCGTGCCCGGAACTGTGTTGGAAGAAACACCTAATGGACTGATGCCATTGCTGACGATGTGGTCGACCGTTTCGAATCTCACTGGTAATCGCTACATCTACAACACCATCGGCGATCCTCAGTGGTACGCGATCGATCTGGCGAACACCGATTTCTCAATGACACGTTCGATGTCATTCACCACATCCGGTGGATTCGTCGGCCTCGTCGTCTGATCGACGCGCAACCGTCGTTTAGATTGTTAGCGGCGTTCGAGCACTAAGACGGGAATAACGCGAGTGGTTGCCGCTTCGTACTCTGCAAACACAGGGCTGGCGGTCTTCTGGCGATCGAATAGTTCGTCGCGTTCGGCACCGGTTGCTTCGCGAACATGAACCGGCACGATGTCGGAACCAAGTTCGATCTGCGTATCGGGATTGGCAACGAGGTTGTGATACCAGTCGGGATTGGTCGGCTGGCCACCCTTTGACGCAAAGATGACGACGTCATCGCCATTAGGTAGGTAAACGAGCGGCGCATGGCGAACGATGCCGCTCTTGGCGCCAGTGTGGTGAACGATTGTCATTGGCCGGCCTTCGAAGTGACCACCGACGTTTCCGGCATTGGCACGGAACTCATCCATGATCTGCTGGTTGAAATCGTTCAGTTCGTCGTTCATGGTGCGCACGGTATCTCTTTCTTCCGGTTGACCAAATGCTGCCTCATATGAGTTCAACGCCCATCGACGGCATACTTCTCGCTATGACAACCGACCTCGATGCCGCTCGGTATATCGCCTTTGTTTCGTTTCGAAAGGATGGAGCCCCGGTTTCAACGGCCGTATGGGTGGTTCCGTTTGAAGATGGCTACGCCTTCACGACTGACCACGATTCGTGGAAAATCAAGCGCATCCTGAAGAACCCTGCTGTCACGATCCAGGCCAGCAACGTTCGGGGCCGGCCTAAGCGAGGTTCGGTGGCGGTTGCTGGACACGCCGAGGTGCTGGATCCTGATGCAGTGGCGAGGGTGCGCGAAGCGGTGCGGAGAAAGTACCGGATTATGTATCGCCTCCTGATCGAGCGAAGCGACAAGAAAGCGGCGAAAAAAGATGGCTCTCCCACGGCGGGCACCGCAGCAATCAAAGTTGTGCTCGAGGGCTGAACCACCCCTGAAATAGGCCTCCAAAAACGTGAGACAAGGTCCGTGGGCCGGGCCAAGTGTGGTTCGCATACTGTGGTCGTCTACGCAGCCGGGCCCGTGGGCCCCAATCACCACCGAGGAACATCTGCCATGTCACCGAGCATTGAAGAGACCCGTCAAAAGTACGCCGCTGAACGCGAGAAGCGACTCCGGTCCGACGGCACTGCTCAGTACTCAGCGCTTGCTGGCATGTACGAAGAATTCAATCGTGATCCTTATGTCGAGCCGGGCTTCACTCGTGAGCCAGAGATCGCCGATGTTGATGCCGTCATTGTTGGCGGTGGTTTCGGCGGAATGCTTGAAGCAGCGAATCTTCGCAAGCTCGGCGTTGACAACTTCCGCATCATCGAAAAGGGTGGCGACTTCGGCGGCACCTGGTACTGGAATCGTTACCCGGGCGCGATGTGTGACGTTGAGTCCTATGTGTACTTGCCGATGCTCGAAGAAACCGGCTTCATGCCGACCAACCGTTACGCACTTGCCCCTGAGATTTTCGCGTACTGCCAGGAACTTGGTCGCCGCTTCAACATGTACGAGAACGCGCTTTTCCAGACCGAAATCAAGGACATGGTCTGGAACGAAAAGACCGAGCGCTGGACTGTCACCACAACGCGTGACGATGTGCTCTCAACGAAGTTCATCGTCGTTGCCGGCGGTGTACTTCACAAGGCGAAGCTCCCCGGTATTCCTGGAATCGAGAACTACAAGGGAAAGTCATTCCACACGAGCCGCTGGGATTACGAGTTCACTGGCGGCAGCCCGTCAGAGCTCATGGACAAACTCAAGGGCAAGCGCGTCGGCATCATCGGAACAGGTGCAACTGCAGTTCAGGCTGTTCCCCGACTTGCTGAAGCAGCCGAGGAACTCTTTGTGTTCCAGCGCACGCCGGCATTTGTTGGTTATCGAGGCCAGGCTCCGACGAACGAGGAGTGGTTCAAAAGCCTGAAGCCAGGTTGGCAAGGCGAGCGCATCAAGAACTTCACTCGAGCCGTGTGCGGTCAGCAGCCTGAAGAGAACATGGTTGGCGACGAGTGGACCAATGTGATGTGGACCGACACCACCAAGTACACCGAAGATCCTGCCGAAGCTGCAGAGCTTGAACGAATCGACTTCGAAATCATGGAAGCCGTTCGTGCGCGCATTGGTGAATCGGTTGACGATCCAGAAACCGCAGAAAAGCTCAAGCCTTGGTATGGAGTCCGTTGCAAGCGTCCGTGCTTCCACGACGAGTATCTGCCCGCGTTCAACCGGCCAAATGTGCATCTCATTGACACCAACGGTCAGGGTGTCGAGCGCATCACCGAAAATGGTCCGGTCGTTGATGGCGTTGAATACCCCGTCGATCTTCTGATCTACGCCTCTGGTTTCGATGTTGCGGCCACCTATGACCGCCTTGGCATCGATCCAAAGGGTCGTGGCGGTGTTTCGATGTCGCAGTCATGGGGCGAAGGACCACACACCATGCATGGCGTGATGACCCGTGACTTCCCGAA
>JAEMTX010000240.1 GCA_016462055.1 Acidimicrobiia bacterium
GTTCTGTATGGCACCGGTGCTCGTATTTCAGAGGTCTGTGCTCTGGGCCTCGGCGATGTTGATCTCGATGGCGGTTTGCTGCGGCTCTTTGGCAAGGGGGCAAAGGAGCGGGTCGTCCCAATCGGTCGGTGGGCTCGAGTCGCGTTAGCTCGTTGGCTCGATGATGATGGGCGAACCACAGTGTGCCCAGAACAATTCGCTCGGCGGACCGATGCTGACGCCGTTTTTCTGAATGCACGCGGCGGCCGGCTCAGTCGGCAAGGGGCGTGGACGATTGTGAGGAAGTACGGAGATTTAGCGGGACTGGGTGATCGACTCACCCCTCATGTTCTTCGCCATTCCTGCGCCACGCACATGCTCGATCATGGCGCCGATATTCGTGCTGTCCAAGAACTTCTGGGGCATGCATCAATCGCGACAACACAGGTGTACACGATGGTCTCGAACGACCGTTTGTTTGCCGTTTACGAGGCTGCTCATCCGCGTGCGAAGGCAACTCGCCACTAGCCTCTCGGCCATGAGTGAATCTGGAAACTGGAGTGCCCCGGATCGGTTCTTGGGCGAAGACGTGGAACTCATCGATGAGATTGTTCTCACCGAAGACATTCTTGATGATGATGGCGATGTGCTGGTCGATGAAGTCATCACGATCGTCGACGCTGAAGGCGATGTCATGATCGAAGAACATCTTGTAGCCGCCGACGCTCAAGGCGATGTACTCGCTATAGATTCGTTAATTGTTCTTGATGGATCAGAGGTTGACGACCGACAACTCGCTGCGGCCCTTCGTGGCGAACTGAATGGCATTGAACGGGCGCTAGAGCAACTCGATGCCGGCACCTATGGCCGCTGTGATTCGTGCGGCAATGCCATTGAAGATGCTGTTCTAGCCGTCACCCCACAAGCGCGTTCGTGTAGCGCTCATTTGGCCTAGCGAACAGTCTTCGTCTCGTGGCCCGACTTTCGCACCTCACTCGACGGTTCTTCGGAAGTCTTCGTCCCGGCGGACCCTCGGCCGACGGCCAGCGGTGGGCCGAGTCAATGCTTCTTCCCGAAGAACGAACTATCTGGTGTGCACTCTCTGGTCCCGATCGTCGACACTCGGTCGACGTTGCCAGGCGAGTGCAGATGGATCTCGGGCCACAAGCGACGCGCTCTGTGTTGGCAGCTGCGCTTCTCCACGATTGTGGAAAGTTGCAATCCGGTCTCAGAACTCCGGGGCGCGTAGCCGCAACCATTCTTGGAGCCACGTTGGTTCGCACATCTGAAGACGTAAGCCGCTGGAGTTCCTCATCCTCGTCGTGGAAGCGCTCGGTAGGTCGCTATCGAAACCATCCTGAAGGCGGAGGGCAGATGCTCATCGAAGCCGGGAGTGATTCGCTCACAATTGCGTGGGCTCGCGAGCACCATTTGCCGCCTTCGCAATGGACTGTTGATCCGGTAGTTGCCGAGGCGCTTCATAGCGCTGACGACGACTGAACCAGTTCTCGACTGAATAGTGGGCGTTGATGTGGGCAACTTTCGACGTCCGAATCGATGGAATCGGGTTATTGGAGCGGGACGGGGGAGTGGCACCAATCCCCGAGGTTGCCCGTCTAACCTCATGTCCGTTCGCATGCGTCGGACCACCCCCTCATCATGATCACGCTCGAAAACGTCACCAAGACCTACAAGAACTCGACCGTCGCGTTGCGCGACGCCAATGTCGAGATCGCTAAGGGCGAATTCGTCTTCCTAGTAGGTGCATCGGGTTCTGGGAAGTCCACCTTTATTCGTCTCCTCAACAAAGAAGAGACGCCGGAAAAAGGCCACATTTATGTTGCCGGTAAGGACATCGGACAGCTCTCGGGCTGGAAAATTCCCTATTTGCGCAGAAACATCGGCTGCGTCTTTCAGGACTTCAAACTTCTGCCCACCAAGACGGTTTTTGAGAACGTCGCTTTTGCTCTTGAGGTGATCGGTCGGCCTCGCAGTGTCATCGACAGTCAGGTGCCGGCGATTCTTGATCTCGTGGGCTTAGGTCATAAGTCCGACAGTTTCCCGACAGAACTCTCGGGCGGCGAACAACAGCGAGTCTCAGTGGCTCGGGCTTTTGTGAACCGACCACTCATCCTTCTGGCCGATGAGCCAACCGGAAACCTTGATCCAGCAACCTCGGTCGGCATCATGAAGTTGCTCGATCGCATTAACAAAACTGGAACCACTGTGGTTATGGCCACTCATGATCGCGGCATCGTTGACACGATGCGTCGACGAGTGATCGAAATCGACCGTGGTGCCATCGTCCGCGACCAAGCGCGCGGCGTCTACGAATAGGACGAGCCGATGCCAGTCAAGTTTGACTATCTCCTCCGCGAGACCACTTCCAACCTTGGTCGTAACGTCACTATCACGCTCGCCTCAATCATGACCGTCGCTGTGTCGTTGGCTCTAGTGGGTGCGTCACTCATGCTGCGATCCGGCGTAGAAAACGCCACACAGCGTTGGCAGGGCGGCATTGAGTTCGTGGTGTTCCTGCGCATCGATGCCACTCAGCAGCAGATCGATTCACTCAACAACGATCTTGAGCAGAGCCCCGAAGTATCAAAAATTGTCTTTGTGAATCAGGAACAGGCATACAAAGAGTTTCAGACCCTTTTCGCAGATTCACCTGAACTCATTGACAGCGTGACGGCCAAGGATCTCCCGCCATCATTCCGCGTTGAACCAGTCAACAAAGAGGTTGATGCCGTCGAATCGTTGGGAATGACCTATGAGGGTCGATC
>JAEMTX010000241.1 GCA_016462055.1 Acidimicrobiia bacterium
GAGTGGTTCGAGTTTCTTTGAGGGTCACAATTACGAAACAGAAGTATTCCGAAACACGAGTGTTTCGATAGAGTGGCCTCTATGGACGAACTGCAACTTCAGAAGCGCCGTTGGTGGGCATTGGCCGTGCTGTCCGGCAGCCTCCTCGTGATCTCGCTCGACAACACGATTCTGAACGTGGCGATTCCGTCTCTTGTCCGGGATTTGAGCGCAACGACCAGCCAACTCCAGTGGATCATCGATGGCTACACGCTTGTGTTCGCTGGGTTGCTGCTCACTGCTGGCGCGATGGGCGATCGATTCGGTCGCAAGGGCGCTCTCCAACTTGGCCTAGTTATTTTTGGATTCGCTTCGATGGCTTCGGCAATGGCTCAAAGCGCCAATCAACTCATCGTCACTCGGTCGCTGATGGGTATTGGCGGAGCACTGATCATGCCGTCGACGCTTTCGCTGCTCACAAATATCTTTCACAATCCGCGAGAACGGGCAAAAGCCATTGGTGTTTGGGCTTCAGTCGCCGGAGCGAGTGGCGCGCTTGGCCCTGTCATCGGCGGTCTCCTACTCAAATGGTTTTCCTGGCATGCACTGTTTTTTGTCAACGTTCCGTTGATCATTGTGTTGCTCTTTGCCGGCCGGGTGCTTCTACCGAAATCGAAAGCAGAGATTGCTCAACGCCTTGACCCAGTCGGAGCGCTGCTTTCCATGGTCGGTTTAGTTGCAGTGCTGTGGGCCGTCATTGAGTCGCCAACAGCGGGACTTACAGATTCGACGGTTGTCATAGTGGGCTCGCTCGGTGCCCTAATCGTCGCTGCGTTCATCTTTTGGGAACTACATATCGAGAGCCCGATGCTCGATATGCGATTTTTTAAGAACCCCCGATTTACGGCTGCAAATATCGCAGTCACGCTTGTGTACTTTGCAATGTTCGGCCAGATGTTCGTAATGAATCAGTACACGCAGGTTGTCTTGGGGTACTCACCGCTCGAGGCGGGACTGCGCATGATGCCAATGTCGCTCGTGATGATTTGCGTTGCACCTATGGCTCCGCGATTTGTTCACCGCATTGGAACGAAACTTGTGGTCGGCGGGGGCCTTGCACTGACATCGATTGGCGTATTTATCGTTTCGACGGTTCCAACATCGAACGGGTATCCGGTCTTAGTAACCGGCATCATGGTCTTAGCGTTTGGCATGGGCTGCGTCATGGCACCGGCTACCGAATCGATCATGGGATCGTTACCTCGAGAGAAGGCCGGCGTCGGATCGGCAATGAACGACACGACACGACAGATAGGCGGTGCACTCGGGGTCGCGGTCATCGGTTCGCTACTCGCTGCGATTTATCGTCCCGGGGTACAGAGCAATATGAGCGCTGCCGGAATTGCACAACCGCTCATCGACACAGCGAAGGAATCGGTTGCCGGCGCAGTCTTTGGCGCCACCAACACACCCGGTATTTCGCCTGAAACCGCGGCGCAGATTCATCAAATCGCCGTGCATGAATATGTCGATGGTATTCATGTCGCAATGAAAATCGCCGCAGCAGTGGTCCTTCTGGCTGCATTCATTGCGTTCAAATGGCTGCCGGCTCGCGCTGATGATGCGAGAAGCGAGGTGAGCGGTCCGCTTGATGGACTCGCATCGCTCACGTTCGCCGAAGCTGAAGGCGCGCTTGAGGATGACCAGGTCGAACTCGAAGCCGAAATACAAGTCGAACGTGATGCAGTAGTTGACTCAGGCGGCGGGACGGTGCGGTCATGACGGCGACGAGTACACAGCGAGGGCGACCCGGTCGTCAGCGAAGTGAAGCGGCCGATCATGCGATTCTCGATGCAACACTCGAACTCTTAAGTGAACACGGGTACGCATCGCTCACGATGGCTGCGGTCATTGCGAAGTCGGGAGTTTCGTCAGCAACGCTTTACCGACGGTGGCCCACAAAGCAAGAACTTGTTGCCGCTGCGCTTGCGACCCTGCACGCGGAGATCGTTGATATTGACACAGGTTCATTGCGCACTGATGTGATCGAGATGGTGCGTTCATCGTCGGAAGCAATGTCGGTGCGGCGTGAAGACCTTGCTGAAGATCTGGCTGTTGAACTGCGGCGTAATCCTGAATTTCGTGCGGCAGTGAAAGAGAAATTCATTCTTCCTCGCCGGCGAGTAATGGCGGCGATTGTTGAGCGAGCACAGAATCGCGGGGAAATAGGCGTGAACATCGACGCAGCAACTGCTTTTGCCTTTATTGGTGGACCACTACATAACCGAATGTACGTCCAAGGCGAATCACTGAGCGGGTCGTTCCAACGAAAAGTTTCCGCCGGGGCTCTTGCCGCGATGATCGCGGTTGCGGCCCTGTAAGCGTTGGCCTCAGCCGGCGGTGACTCCGCGGTCGCTGGAAAAGATTGCGCCGTGAATGTTGGTTGAACCGGGAGCGGCAACAAGTGCAATGAGTTCGGCGATGTCATCGGCTTCGCCTTGGCCTCGGTAGCCAAGGTAGGGAGCCATGAGCTCGAAGTCGATGTCGGATGGCATCTGGAAATTGTGTGTGAGATTTGTGACGATGCCGCCGGGAGCGATTGCGTTGACTCGAAGTGCAGTCTTCGCATATTCCATTGCCAGCGACTTCGTGAGCTGGACGACTGCACCCTTGGTCATGCAATAGGCCGTTGTGTAGGCCTGTCCCATGAGCCCAGCGTTTGAAGCGATGTTCACGATGTTGCCGTCGGAGGCGAGGAGGTGCGGAACCGCGGCCTGGCAAAA
>JAEMTX010000059.1:0-8444 GCA_016462055.1 Acidimicrobiia bacterium
CGGGAGATCAGGGCGACTCTTCGGACCTGGCTCGGGAGTTCCGTCTGAGAGCGGAAGATCTCGTTGGTCGAGCCTTAGGAGGTATCCGGGGTTGAACCACATTCCTCCGGGGGTGTCGTAAGAGTCGGTGACGATGTGCAGTGCCCATAGGAGGTACTCGGTGACATTTGCGGATGCCGACATCGAGACGCCAGTGCCGGTAAGAGCGCTGACGCGTCCGGCGGACAACACCGCACCAAGGAGTGCTTCGAGTGAATCGATTGCAATATCGCCGGACGTGAACACGAGTTGATCGTCAAAGAGAGCGACTGTGGCGGCGAGCGACTCGGCACCAGTTGCGCGCTGATCGAGCGTTGCCGCTGCGGGATGCTCTTTTAGTAGGCGTCTCACGAGCCAGCCGAGAATGAGCCAATCTGATCCGGGCCGTATTTGGAGGTGGTGATCGGCGAGCGCGGCAGTTTCTGTTCGGCGCGGATCGATTACCCAAAGGGCACCGCCGTTGTCTTTAAATTCACGAAAGCGTCGAACGGGATCTGGCATTGCATTCGAATGGCCATGAGAAACGACCGGGTTGCTACCGAAAAGCAACAGCAGTTTCGATGATTCATGATCCCAAAGCGGAGTGAGGCCCGACCAGCCTCCGACGAGTTCGGCAATCAGTGGTTTGCTCGGAGTATCGATTGTCGTAGCGGTGTATTTCTGTTTCGATCCGAGAAGCGAAAGCAACCGTTCTGCAGTGCGACGCCCTGCGGTGTCAAAGGCTGAACCGCTAGCCAAATACATGGCAATCGAATCCGGTCCGTGTTCTGTTAATGATGCAAAAGCTCGATCGGCGACGTCGTCAAGCGCATCGTCCCAATCCGAGAGTGTCCGTGAGTCACCTCGTCCAACAGAAGGTTGATTAAGTCGGCGATCGTCGTGATGGAGGACGCCGAGTGAACGTCCCTTTGCGCACGTGTATCCACGAGAAAGGGCATGGGTCTCGTCGCCTCTGATTTTCGTGATGACTTCGTCCTCGACAGTTACGACGAGTCCGCACATCGCATTACACACTCGACAAAAGGTTTGAACGTCCACTCGAAGATCCTGTCACGGGCGCAGCCGATCGTTGCGCTGAACTTATTGCGCAAGACGTGATGGATCTGGATCCCGCCACATCAGCCATACAGGGGGACTGCCAGGAACACTTATTTCATCCAACACCTTGAAACCGAATCGTTCGTAGAAGGGAAGATTCTCCGGCTTCTGGGTTTCAAGGTAAGCCGCCTCAATCTCGCGATCACACCGGGTCAACACCGGCATGAGAAGTTCACGCCCAAGTCCTTGGCTTTGTCGTGTGGGGTCCACGCCAAGAAGTGCGAGATACCAATGCGGTTGCTCCGGATGAGCGTTCTCGACTGCAGCAAGAAGTTTGATCCCCGTTCGTCGATTACGTCCTGTAAGTAGTGCTCGAGCGCAGGCTGCGTAGACGCGGAGTTCGCGTCCTTTGGAGCGCGGGATTCCACCAGGGGGAAGCCACGAAGCCGAACCCACCACGCGTGGGCCATCGAGAGCACCCCAGACCTGGCCGTGGTCCATGCAATCTCGGAGCAGGGCACCGAGGAAGATCGGAAGGATCCGATGTTCTTGGCCGGGGTCTTTGGCGAAGAAGCCAAAGAGTGGATCGGGCCAGAAGGCGCGGCTCGTCGTGGTAATCGCTTCACCTCGTTGAGAGCGACCGATCTGCTCGATCTTCGCCATTAGTCCTGCGGTGAAGACTGAGCGCCGCGAATGAGGCGGCCGGGTAGTTCGCCAGTGGGAACACCATCGTTCATTACGACTGTTCCCGCAACGATCGTGGATCGGTAGCCCGCCGCCCGTTGAACCAGGCGTTTCCCGTTTGCCGGAAGGTCGTGCAACATCTCGGGAACACCGACGGAGAGCATTTCGAAATCGATCAGGTTGATGTCGGCGCGTTTGCCTTCTTGGAGAGATCCTCGATCGTCAAGCCCGACAGCGTGAGCAGTGTCATGGGCTTGTTGTTTCACGAGCCACTCGATCTCGAACTTCTCCGACGATGCAACGTCGCGTCCCCAGTACTGCAACATCCAGGTTGGAAAGCTGGCGTCACAGATCATCGTGCAATGAGCGCCAGCATCACCAAGTCCGGGGACGGTGTTGGGGTGAGCGATCATTTCGCGAGTTGCCTTCAGGTTCCCTTCGACGAAGTTCATCACTGGAACATAAATACGTCCGTTGCCATTATCTGACATCAGCGTGTCGTAAGCGCCAGCGATGTCGAGGCGTTCGTCAAGGGATTGGTCGTAGCGAATGGGATCGCTCAGCGCGAACATCGTGCTGGCCAGCCCGTTCATGTCGCCACCCGTCGCTTCGACTTCGCTGATGATCGTTGATCGGGTCGACGGATCGTCAAGAGCAGCAACGCGATCAACGTGATTGAGGTTCATAATCGACTGATAGGTCGGAGATGGCAGCAATGGGTTGACGCGACCTTCGAGCGACATGATGAGCCCAACTGGCCGAGCTGCGACTTGCCCGGTGATGCGTAAGCCGTCGTCGTTGGCGGACGCAATGAGTCCAAGAATTTTCCGGTATTCGTCGGGAGCAAACTCGGGTCGCTGGAGAAGCGAAACCGAAATAGGACGACCGCTTACTTCAGCCATTTCACGAATCAGCGCAAATTCAGCATCAAGGTCGAAGAGGTCGGCAACGATTTCGAGAACGCCTTTTCCTGTGGCGCCGATGGCGCGCGCAATTCCGACAAGTTCTTCGCGTGAGGCGGTGAGGCTCGGAGTGTGTCGACCATCAGCAGATTTGTGGGCAACGGTGCGCGAAGTTGTGAAGCCAAGTGCACCGGCACGGATTGCATCTGCTGCGATCGCTCCCATTTGCGCAATCTCATCTGGTGTCGCTCGCTCGGCATGATCGGCGCCGCGATCTCCCATGACGTAGCCACGAACCGCAGCGTGACCAATCTGGGCGGCAAAGTCGATGGCATGCGGAGTGCTGTCGATGCTGTCGAGGTACTCGGGGAACGATTCCCAATCCCATGTGATTCCCTCATGAAGGGCAGTGCCGGGAATGTCTTCGATTCCTTCCATCACCTCGATAAGCCAGTCATGTCGATCAGGAGCGACTGGCGCGAAACCCACGCCGCAATTTCCCATGACCGCAGTGGTGACTCCTTGCCACGAAGACGGCGTGAGGTAGGGATCCCAACTCACCTGACCGTCATAGTGGGTATGGATGTCGACCCACCCAGGAGTAACGAGAAGTCCTGTGGCATCGAGCTCCGTGATGCCCTTCTCGCTGATTTCGCCGATCGCGGTAATGACGCCGTCATCGATGGCGAGATCACCGAGAAATCGCTGACGGCCAGTGCCGTCGATGATGGTTCCATTGCGGATGACGAGATTGTGCTTGGCCATGTGATGAGGGTACTCATCGTCCCGGTGGCGTGCGCTTGATGTAGGGATCAGTTGGCGATCGGTACACTTAAAACGGCGTCGGATACGGGGACTGCGCCAATGCCGGTCTCGCTCCCCGTTTCTGGGGGAGTGTCATGGGGTTAGAAAAGGTCGCAGTCGTCACCGGTTCAAGTCGGGGAATCGGTAAGGGAATTGCCCTCGAGTTGGGAGTTGCTGGTTTCACGGTGTACGTGACGGGAAGATCCGTGGATGCGGGAATGATCCCGGGCACGGTGGGGGAAACAGCGGCACAGATCGACGATCTAGGCGGACACGGAATTGCCATCGCTTGCGATCATCACGATGACGCTCAGGTGAAGGCAGTATTCGAGCGCGTTGAAAAAGAACACGGGCGCCTCGATGTTCTCGTCAACAACGTGTATTCCGCGCCAGACCTTGTTCCATGGCTAGGAAAAAAGTTCTGGGAACTTCCGATTGAGGCGTGGGATCAAGTCATCGACATCGGCACTCGTTCGCACTATGTCGCGAGTGTTTTTGGAGCACCGTTAATGCTTGCGAATCGAAGCGGACTCATTGTCAACGTGTCGTCTTCGGGCGCGGTGAGTTACGGACATAATGTCGTTTACGGCGTTGGTAAGGCGGCTGTCGACAGGATGACCGCCGATATGGCAATTGAACTTCACGGAACTGGCGTCTCTGTGGTGTCGTTGTGGCCCGGGCTTGTGCGTACCGAACTTCTTGATCTGGGAGCGCAGACCGAGGGCGATGAAATCTTCATCGAGCTTCCTGGTGAAGGCCGCTTCGATCTTTCCGGCGCCGAGTCGCCGCGATTCCTAGGAAGAGCAGTTGTTGCTCTCTTCGGATGTGCTGACATTGCCGAACGTTCGGGTAAGCCATTTTCGTCAGCGGCCCTCGCCCGCGAACTTGGCTTCACTGATCTCGATGGAACAATCCACGAGGTGCTGCTTCGTCCAGACGCGTAATCACTCAAATAACAGTTTTAGGTTGCCTGCTGCGCTCGGGATCTGTTCACAGCAGCCATAGCTGGTGGAGAGTACGGTCGTGAACGGAAGTGGGGGCCTGTGAAGTTCGATCTTGTGATTCGCAACGGAAGTGTTATCGACGGCAGCGGGTCGTTAGCGGTCGTCGCCGATGTTGCAGTTTCCGGCGGCCTAATCGCGCGCATCGGTGAGGTTCCCGAACGCGGACAAGTCGAGATCGATGCTGCCGGTTACGTGGTCACTCCTGGTTTCATCGACGGTCATACGCATATGGATGCTCAAGTGTTCTGGGATTCCGCCGGAACGAATTCGTGTTGGCATGGTGTGACGACAGTTGTGATGGGCAATTGTGGTTTCACTATTGCTCCCGTTCGTGCCGATAGTCATCATCTCGCAGTTCGATCGATCGAACGTTCCGAAGATATTTCTGCTGCAGCGATGGCGGCGGGCGTGCCCTGGGACTGGACCACGTTTGCCGAGTATCTCGACTCGATCGACCGCGTGCCAAAGGCAATCAACTACGCCTCCAACATCGGTCACAGCGCGCTCCGCAGTTGGGCCATGGGCGAGCGAGCGTTTCATGAGCAAGCAGATGAAGCTGATCTTGAATGCATGAAGTCTGAACTTGCTGGTGCATTGCGTGCGGGAGCGTGGGGATTTACGACATCGCGAACTGTGCACCACATGACACCCGATGGTGAGCCAGTTGCATCGCGACTCGCTGAATGGTCTGAGGTGGAAGCACTCATCGATCTGATGGGCGATCTCGATGCAGGTGTCTTCCAGTTCGTAGAGGATCCGCCTTCCGATGCCGACCGCGCCGCCCGTGATCAGCAACTTGCCGAACTTGCCGCAAGGTCAGGAGTGCCGTTCATAATTGGAGCGACTTCGGGGTCAACTCGACCCCTCGAACTGATTGCCGCAACAAGATCGCTAGGCGGCACGATGACGGGGATGACTCATCCGCGCGGCATCGGCACGATGTCTTCGTTCAAAAGCCAATTGCCCTTCGACACGCTGCCTGAATGGGCGCAAGCTCGGGCCGACGGACAGGAAGTCTTTTTTCAACGCCTTCGTGACCCTAAAACGCGTCTGGCGCTGATTGATGTCGCGCGTAACGCGCAGTACAGCGCAACCTTTGGGGGAGAGGCACGACCTCCGGTGTTCGAGCGTATGCAGGTTCTCGAATCGCCGGTGCCACCTCATCGAACCGTCGCTGAAGTTGCGGCCGAACGAGGGATCGATCCGGTCGAAGCAATGGTCGATCTCGGCCTCGAAAGTAATTTCGAAGTGTTCTTTGTTCAGACGATGTCGTCATTCGACGAAGTAGCGGTAGTTCGATCAATGAAGTCGCCAGGAACGGTCATGACCTTCTCAGACTCGGGCGCTCACGTGAGTCAGATGTCCGACGCTTCGATCTTCACGCACCTTCTTGCCTATTGGGTTCGAGAGAGGGGCGAGTTCGCCCTTGAAGAAGCGGTTCAGATGATGACTAGCGCGCCCGCGCAAGCATGGGGCTTCAACGATCGCGGTGTTCTGCGAGAGGGATTGGCCGCGGACATCAACATTTTTGATCCAGGTACGGTCGCCCCGGCGCTCCCGACTCTTGCGCACGACTTGCCGTCAGGAGCTCGGCGGATTGTGCAGAAGGCAACAGGCTTTCTCGCCACAATCGTTGCGGGTGAGGTCACGGTTCGAGATGGTCAAAGCACGGGCGCAACACCGGGACGTCTCTTGCGTGGTCAATCGCGCAGCGAAAACCGAAAGGTCAGTAAATGAGCGATCTCCCTTGGGTCATTTCCGTCGACGATCATGTCGTCGAACCCAAAGATGTTTGGACCTCAAGGCTGCCAAGTGCACTCCGTGATCGCGGTCCGCACGTCGTAGAAGACACGTGCGAGATGACGTTCAATCCCACCACGGGTGCACATAGCTTCATCAAGGGCGGCAAGGGCCCGATCGCGGACTGGTGGGTCTATGGCGACGCGCTTCGGCCGATCCCTCAAGTGATGGCATGCGCCGGATTCGCTCCCGAAGACTTCACACTGCAGCCGATTCCATTTTCCGAAATGCGACCTGGTTGTTATGACCGCGACGCCCGCCTGGCGGATATGAATATCAATCGCGTTGAGCGATCTCTTTGTTTCCCAACATTTCCTCGATTCGCAGGTCAGATGTTCTATGAGGCGCCGGATAAGGAAGTCGCACTTCTGTCGGTTCGGGCGTTTAACGATTGGATGATCGAAGAGTGGTGCGGGCCGAGTGGGGGACGACTCATCCCTCTCTGCATCATTCCCTTGTGGGATGCACAACTCGCGGCAGTCGAGGTTCGTCGCATCGCCGCTGCAGGTTGTCGGGCGATTACGTTCCCTGAACTCCCGACGTTTCTAGGCCTCCCTTCAATTCACGATCGCGACAAGTTTTGGGAACCGTTATGGCAAGCGTGTGATGAAACCGGCGTCACGATTCATATGCACATCGGATCCGGATCGAAGATGCCGCAGACGAGTATTGATGCACCGTCTGGTGTGGGGGTTGCGATCACGTCTGTCAACGCGTTTATGGCGCTCTCTGATTGGCTGCTTTCAGGCGTCCTTGCTCGTTATCCGAATATCAAGATCGCTTTTTCTGAGAGCCAGGTCGGTTGGATGCCGTACGTGTTCGAACGATGCGATCGCGTCTTCCAGCAGAGTTCTGGTTGGTGCGAAATCAATCCATCGGTAACTGAATTGCCATCGTCCTATGTCCCGGGTCGCGTCTATGGGTGCTTCTTCGACGACATGGTTGGAATCGAAACTCGCCATCTCATCGGCGTCACCCAAATGCTGTTTGAGACTGACTATCCACATCAAGATTCCACCTGGCCTAATACGCCTGATGTGGTCGCTCGGATCGCCGAGCGTGTGAGTGCTCGTGAACTCGAGATGATGGTGCGCACGAACGCCATCGACCTGTTGGGCCTCGATTCAGTCAGTTTGGTTCCTGCCGGATTGGGCTGGGCGTAACCGATGGAAGAGATGGTCGAGAAGGCCTTCTTCAGATATTGGAGCGAGCTCTGATATCTGACCCGTGGTTCACGGTCGTCCCACTCCAGGAACCTCGACATCAATCGCAGCGATGATTCCCGAAGGCGACTTTCGAACTTCGTCGCGTCTCCAATCGGCAGCCGCGCAGATGAGCAATGTCTGTCGATCGCGTCCACCGAGAACGCATGCGACAGGAATGAGTCCTTCGATTCGATACTCGTGGGTTGTCTCGCCACCAGGAAGTGCACGAAAGACACGCGCTCCAATTGGGTCGGCTACCCAGACTGCGCCTTCGGCATCGAGGCAAATGCCGTCGGGTGGCGCAAACGGTGGACCACCACTCGATGGTTGTAGCGACGCGTAGATGCGTCTGTTGGAAAGCGTTCCGTCGGCGGCCCGGTCGAATGCGGTGATGCGAGCGGCGGCACTTTCCGCAATAAGGAGGGTGTGTTCGTCGGGAGTGAGGATGTGCCCGTTCGGCGATTCCAACGCATCGGCAGCGACAAACCAGGAACCATCAGCGCGCACCGCAATGGTTTGGCCAGGGCGCCGCTCGCCTCCTTCTTGAATACGGTGGCCCATGTCGCCGACATACGCCGTGCCATCGCTGGCCACGATCATGTCGTTGAGCGAACCCCGGGCCACAGAGGACAGATCTGCATGAACAGCCATGACTCCGTCACTGGTAATTGTTCGGAGTTGCTGTGTCTCCATCGCAACGATCAGCAGGCTGCCATCGGGAAGCCAACCCAATCCTGACGGTTCATCGTCGATCATCTTGGCCTCGGTTCGAAGGTCGCCCTCGAGGTCGGTAGAGATCACTCGGTGGCCGTGCATATCGCTGAACCACAGTCGTTGGTTCTGCCAGCGCGGACCTTCTCCGAACCAAAGGCCATCAAGAACTATTCGATGTGCGACATCCCCCATGGTCTGATCGTAATGAGCCCTCCGGCTGGGATAGCGAGCACAGACGCCCAGTGGTCAATGCG
>JAEMTX010000059.1:8454-10429 GCA_016462055.1 Acidimicrobiia bacterium
CCACCAGTTAAATCATGGGACTAAGGGTCCGCTTGCGTTGCGGCAGATTGGTGGTTCTGTAAAGATTCTGAAACATGGAATCAGGAGCATCGCCCCAGCGTCGGGGCCCGATCCTTGCCGAGGAACTCGGCAATTCCGGCCCTTTTGGGTGCGCGCGAGGCACGGCAAAGGGTGGAAAGGTGTCAGACGTGAAACGGTCCAAGTTCTCGGTGCGTTCGGTTCTCGTCACGCTTGCAACAGTTTTCGCGGTGCTCGCCGGTGCGATCGTTGTGGCTCCCGCTGGAGCCGACCCCATCGCTGACAAAAAAGCCGAGGCTGCGCAGATCGGAGCCCAGCTGGTGCAGCTTCAGGACCGCCAGCAAGAACTTAATGGTCAGTTTGAACAGGCCAACTATGAGTTGAGCTTGGCCCAAGAAAAAGTAGCGGCAGCCAAAACTCTCGCCGCCCAAACCGCGATTGAAGCCGACAAGCGCCGCGCAGACCTTCGTAACTATGCCGTTGCCGCCTATCAAACTGGCAACGACAGCCCCGAGTTCGATGCGCTCATCACCAACGATGCCGGCACGGGTGTGCAGAAGCGTTCCTATCTGCAGTCGATTTCAGGCAGTCGCCAGGATCTCGTCGAGGCTCTTAATGCCGCTCGCCAGAAGGCTGAGGAAGACGGCGTTCGACTGAAGGCCGCCGAAGATATTTCGTCAGCGAAAACTGCCGAGATTGAACAACTCAAGAAGGCTGCTGACGATGCCACGAAGCAGCAAGCGGCGCTCAACGCGAAGGTGCAGGGCGAACTAAAGGTTCTTGTTGACGCCGAGAAGGCACGTATTGCCGCAGCCGCAGCGGCGGCGGCAGCCGCTCGGGCCGCAGCAAACCCGTCGGTCGGGCGCTCGTCTGCAGCCCCAAACCCCAACCCCGGACAAGTTCGGCCAGAGGTCTCCGGGGCGATTGCTGCAGGCCGCACAAAACTGGGTGCAGGGTATGTTTGGGCCGCTGAAGGACCAGATGTCTTCGACTGCTCTGGATTCGTTCGCTGGTCATTCCTGCAGGTAGGTATCTCCCTGCAGCACTACAGCGGTGCGATGTATCAGTCGACGATCCGTATCTCGGAATCACAGTTGCAACCAGGCGATCTCGTATTCTGGGGTCCTGGTGGTTCGGCTCATGTCGCCATCTACATCGGTGGTAACCAGATTCTGCACACCGCTCGTGGCGTTGCCGTCACCTCCATGAATGGCTGGTGGACGTACGGCCCGATTATGACGTTTGGTCGCATCCCCTGAAGCAACAATGCAGAGTGAAATCTGATGATGACTAGTCGTGGAATGTGAATCCCCGGTAGTTCTCGCTCGCAACCTCGTCGCAGATATCGCGGTAGGGGCCAACGCCAGCGATGTAGGGCATGAACACTCGGGGTTTGCCGGGCACATTGGCACCGAGATACCAAGAGTTGCCTTGTGGGAAGAGTGTGAAGTTCGCGACCTCATTGACATGAGCAACCCAAGCCTCTTGTGAAGCATGGTCGGCATTCATTTCCCGGTAATCATGATCTGCCATCCATGCCATCGCATCGGTGGCCCATTCAACATGCTGCTCGATACTCACAATCATGTTCGTCATGACCGACGGGCTACCCGGCGCAGTGATCATGAACAGATTTGGAAATCCGTGGGACGCAATACCGAGGTACGTGCGAGGACCAGCAGCCCACTCTTCTCGCAGTGTGCGACCCTCCTCACCGACGATCAACGGATTCAGCAGTGGTCCAGTCATTGCGTCAAAACCGGTTGCAAACACGATCGCATCGAATTCATGAAGCGTGTCGGTCGTCTCAACGCCGCCGCCGACGATCTGCGTGATCGGCGTTGACTGCAGGTCGACGAGAGTGACGTGGGAGCGGTTAAAGGTCTCGAAGTATCCAGTGTCGAGACAAAGTCGCTTCGCGCCCACTGGGTAGGTCCTGGGACACAACAATTCGGCA
>JAEMTX010000060.1 GCA_016462055.1 Acidimicrobiia bacterium
GTCGATCAGACGCCCGGAGTCAGCTTCTCGACGTCGCCGACCCCCGGAGCCCCTCCTCCTCCCCGGACGGGGGCCGCAAGGGCGCAGAGCGGGGCCTTGAAGGCTCGTCAGGTCGAACGGGTGGTGACTCGGATTGACCCTTGGTCAATGTTGCGGGTCTCGCTGTCCTTTGCGTTCTGCTTGTGGCTCATTATCGACGTGGCCGCCGTGCTGCTGTGGCAGGGAGCGGTGGCGACCGGAAGCCTCGGCAAGGTCGAAAACTTCCTCGCTCAGTTGCTCGCCGAAAGCTCGTTCACCATTGATGGATTCAAGGTTTTTGAAGGCGCGGCAGTCGCCGGGATCGCCCTCTTTGTGGCCGGGGCGATGTTCGCTGTCATCACCAGCGTGCTGTTCAATCTGATCGCCGGAGTCTTTGGTGGGCTTCGATTTACGGTGGTCGAACTCGAGACGGCGCAGGTGGCCCGCAACCCCCGTTCCTGATCTGGTTTTCCCGGCTGCGAGGGGGTCCGGTATGGTGACGCCCCGGCCAGTTCGGGGCTATAGCTCAGTTGGTTAGAGCGCACCCCTGATAAGGGTGAGGTCGCTGGTTCGATTCCAGCTAGCCCCACGATGAAAATGATCCGACGGGCCATAGTTGCCATCGGCATGGGGGCGCTTGTCGCCGCTGCCGTTCGGCTCCGCGGATCGGGTGTCGCTCCACCCCGATCGGGCGGCTGGCGCGAGCTCTCTGGCCCTGGTCTCGACTGACATGGCGCGCATCGGGATTCTTGGTGTTGGCGCGGTTGGTGCGCGTCTTGCTCGACAACTTGTGTCCACCGACGACGACGACGTCGTACTTCGTGATGAACGGCGAAACCGCGTCGAGATTGTCGCGCAGAGCCTCGGCGAGCGAGCGATCATTGATCCCGGTGCGCTTGATGATCCGCTTGACGTCGATGTTGTCGTGCTCGCTGGTCCAGCACGAACGCAAACACATCTCGCGGAGCGCTTTGTTCGTCAAGGAATTCATGTCGTCAGTACGTCCGATGACGTGATTGACGTCAAAGCACTCCTCGCCCTTGATTCGCAGGCGCGTGAGCGAAAGGTTCACGTGGTGGTCGGAGCGGGATTTGCGCCGGGACTCACCTGTGTTCTTGCTGCCCATGCTGCAAAAAAATTCGAACAGATCGACGAGATTCATATTGCGAAGTCGGGCACGGGTGGACCGGCGTGTGCCCGTCAGCATCACCGTGCGCTTGGTCGCGGCGCGATCGATTGGCGAGATGGTGAATGGGATCTTCGCCCCGGTGGTTCGGGTCGCGAACTGTGTTGGTTTCCTGATCCCATTGGTCCGCAGGATTGTTATCGAGCCGAACTTCCCGACGCGCTTGTGTTGGTTCCCGCTTTTCGGGGTGTCCGCCGAGTGACCTCACGAGTTTCGGCAACCCGTCGCGATCGTCTGACGTCTCGGTTGCCAATGTTGTGGCCTACCGATCCCGAAGGCGGCCCTGGCGCGGTACGCGTTGAAGTGCGCGGCCGTAGCGAAGGCCGAGGATCAGTTGTGGTCTACGGAGCAATGGACCGATCAGCCGTAGCTGCTGGTGCGGTGGCCGCTGTGGCATCACGATTCATTGTCGATGGAGCATTGAACCGCGTCGGCGCGGCGGGATTGGCCGAGTCGGTGGATTCCCTCGCCTTTCTTGCCGAACTGGCCCGGCGTGGCGTCCGGGCGGCAGTTTTTGAGGGCGAATCAGGCGCCTGAGTGGCCTCGCTCGTGCTGGTCCCAGTGAATTGGCCCGCATGACCCAGAAAAAAGAGGCCGGGGTGACCAGCAAATGGGTCGCGACCGTTCCTATGGTGTCGATCCGGCAATAACGCAGTTGCCGGGACCGATGGCGATCTGGGGTTTACGTCATCTCTTGGGAGCAGGATCGCGCACTACGCGCGAAGGGGGCAGGTCATGAACGGGAAATCAATGGACCCCGAGGTCACGGCGCTTGTTGAGCGAGGTCTCGAGGTTGTTCCGAAAGTGGTGGCATCGCTCGCTGCGCATATTCCTCGCCACGTGGAACGAGGGGAATTGATCCGGGCTGGCGCTCTTGGACTCGTCGAAGCAGCGTGGCGATTTGATCCCCACCGCGGTATCCCGTTCGAACGTTTTGCAGCAGCGCGAATTCGTGGAGCGGTACTCGATGCAATGCGGGCTGACGATTGGGCACCGAGATCACTTCGATCGGCTGCTCGCCGTATTGCGATGGTCGAGAACGCGCTGACCGTTCGCTACGGACGAGGCCCAACAATCGATGAACTTGCCGCCGAATCAGGGAGCTCCCGCGAGAAGGTCCAAAAAGTCAAAGCGCTTCTCGAAATCAGCACCCTTCGTCGACTTGATCAGGAATCTTCCGAAGACGGCAAAGCGCTGTTTCGGAGCGAGGACCTTGTCGATAGCGCACAACTCGATGTCGCTGAAGTCCTTGAGCGAGCAGAACTTCTTCTGTATTTGCGCGAGGCGATCAACGCGCTTCCTCGTCGCCAGCGTGAAGTGATTCTTGGTCAATTCGTTCATGGGCGGACAGCGGCAGAATTAGCGAGCGAATTTGGGGTGTCTCGTTCTCGAATCAGCCAACTGCGAACCGACGCGCTGCACGAACTTCGTCGGTCAATCTCGGGCCGGTACGGACCGCTGCCACTGCGCAACGATCACAAACCTGAAACCGAGTCGGCACCAGTTTCGTTACCGACCACCGCATGACTCGGCGTCACACCGATGCCATCCTCGGGTCAGACCTTTGGGGACTTCTTTCTGTACTTCAGGAAGAGTGCGCCGGCACCGCCCACCAAGACTGCGCACACTCCAATAAAAACGTACTGGCCCGCCGTGCTGGTCTCGCTGCCCTCGTCGGTGATGGCGTTTGATTGTGTCGCCATTCGAGCGGTTGTCGATGGCGATGCGTCACTTTCTGCGGCCACGGTAACCGCGGCGCGGTCATTGATCAGAACTCCGAATTGCGGCGCAGGAGGGCGAGATTCCGAATGGCTACCGGTGTCCTTTTCGATCCACGCAATTTCGGCGTGGGCTGACGCAGGGCCAGCAAGTGCCACCAATGCGGCGAACGACGCGGCCGACACTACGAGGAAACGACGGGACATCTTCATGACGATCCTTTGGGGGCTAGCGGTGGACGGGAACTTCGAAGGAGCTGCGCTGCTCAGAAAAATCGCCGGTTCGGACCGCAACCGTGATCGTCCACGCACCAGCAACGGAAAGCTCGTTTCCGTCGATGACGAAAACTCCCGGTTCGGAGGCCAGAACTTGTCGAGTGATCGGCGCCACTCCGGCAGTTGGTTGCGAGAACTCAATGGACATGCTGTTCGCCACGTTGATGGTTTGTCCAGTCCCATCGGTGTAGCGAACTTCAACGCGATTTGACCCGGCCGCAGCGGGGTCAACCGTGAGTTCCACTTGACCAGTATCGACACGTTGGCTGATGGCCACACGTTCCGATTTCGCGGTGGCGGCGTAACGAGCAGGAGGAGTGTTCACCAAAACTGCCGTCAGGCCAACAATGACGACCAACAGAAGTGCTTCGGCTCGAACAGTGCGCAAAAGCGTGGCCCAACGCACGGGCAACGCGGGATCGTCTTCGACCGGGGCGGTGAGCGAAGGCACAAGCGTGCGCTGATTCCATGCCGCAATGATCACGATAATGAGGGTGAGGCCAATCTTGGCGAGAACGAGCTGACCCCAGGTTGTTGTGAGCAGTGACTGCAGACTCGCGTTTGATCCTGTAAGGGTGAGTGTCAGTCCGGCAATGGCGAGCGCGAGAACCGTCCAGAACGCCATACGCGAGAAGCGACCGATGATGAGTGCAGTGGACTGAACCGTGCTGGCCGATCTCATCCTGAGCACCATCAGCAGACCAACAATGCCGCCCAACCACAGCGCGGCGGCGGTGACATGAACTGCGTCGGCCACGAGTGATAACGCCGTTGGTGTGAGTTCTGAAGCGTGACCCCACACCGCAAATGACACGGTAACGACGAGCCCGCCATAGAGAGCGAGTGATTGGGCGACCACTTTTTTGGTGATGTCGGTCGAGAGATGAACCGCAGCCAGACCGATCATCAACATCGCGAGCGACCAACCGAGGTTTTCGGTGAGCACATCCCGAAGCACCTTCGTGTCGGTGATCGCGCCAGCGCCGTTTCCGGTGAGAAGTGCGGCTTGACTCATCACGATTCCCACGGCGCCAACCACAGCCAGGAATGAACCGATTCGAACAAACGGAACGAGCCGCCAACGATCATCGCCCTGGTCATGAATGAATGCGAGGAAGAATGCGACACCAGCAGCAACAAGAGCTGACAAATACATGATTGCCCGTGCGATGTCGCCGATGATTTCCCAAAGGCGGTCACCGCTCGAAGTTGGTCGAGCATTTGTATCCACCGCACCCGAACCAACTCCGAAAAGAAACGAACCACTTACTGGATGACCATCGGCCGACAGAACTCGGTAGGTCGCGACGTAGGTGCCATCGGGGAGTGAGTCGGTGATTCCCGTGACAAGCGTTCGGCCATTGCTGACATGACTCGTGCCATCGTCGACCCCTTTCCCGTCGCGATTGAGAACCGAGAGTCCTCCAGAAGCGGCACTTACGTTTTCACTGAACGTGACGCTTACCTCTTTGGGGGCGGAGGGGAGCGAGGCCCCATCGGAAGGCGTGGAGGACTGGACGGTGGGATGGGCGGACGCGATGCCAGTACCAAGAGCGAGAACGCCGATCAATATCGCGACCACAGCAGCGAGTTGTCGGGCGGTGCGGGACATGAGTTCTCGTTTTCCGCCGGGTGGGCAAGACTGCCTAAGTGCTCGATCGTATTCCCTCCTCCGCCGCAGGCCGACGCGGGGTGACTCATGGATGAGTTCTCCAGCGCGAGCGCGGTTGAGGGAAGAGGCGTCACCCTGGCCTACGGCCGACACCCAGTTTTGCGCGATGCGACGTTCTCGCTACCAGTCGGAGCAGTGACCTCACTGGTGGGTCCGAATGGTTCGGGAAAGTCGAGTCTCTTGAATGCCATCGTTGGGTTGTTGCCGGTGGAATCGGGAACACTCACGGTGTCGGGTCGACCTCCGACCGAAATGCGGCGTCACGTGGGTTATGTGATGCAGTCGGCGAAGGTGAACGATCAACTACCAGTCACGGTTCGCGAAGTCGTCTCCATGGGACGATTCGCAACCCGCGGAGCGTTTGGGAAGATGACCGACGAAGATCGCCGCATTGTCGATGAATCAATCGAACGCCTTGAATTGGGCGATCTCACTCGCCGACATCTCCATGAACTCTCTGGAGGTCAGCGTCAACGAGTGTTTGTTGCGCAGGGTCTCGCGCAGAGCGGCGCCGTCTTGCTGCTTGATGAGCCGGTGACCGGCCTCGACATCGTAAGTCGTCAACACATCCTTGATGTTGTGGCAGAGGAACGTGCGGCCGGCCGGACCATTGTGGTGACAACGCATGATCTTTCCGAAGCGGCCGAGAGCGACCACGTGTTGTTGCTCGCTGGTCGCGTTGTCGCGAGCGGATCGGCGACCGAGGTGCTTACGGCCGCAAATTTGGCTGAAGCCTACGGCGGAAGACTTTTGCGTCTTGCCGATGGCATGGTGTTGATCGATGATCCCCATCACCATGCTCACGGACACGATCACGCAATGTGTGAAGACGACGACGAATAACGTTCGTCATCGCACTGAGAGCGCAGCGTTAGTCGGCGGCGAGTGCGGCAATAACAGCATCGTGGATATGACCATTGGTGGCCACGCCGGAAACGTTTGAGCCGGGCACGAGAGAAACTTCGTTGCCATCGGTTCCGGTGAAGCGGCCTCCAGCTTCCGCAAAGATCACCGGCATGGGAGCAATGTCCCAAAGCGAAACCTGGGGATCGACCATGGCATCGAGAGCTCCGCACGCGACCATGGCGTAGCCGTAACCGTCACCCCACGTACGAACTTCGAATCCGGCGCGCATCACTCCGAGTAACTGGGAATCGCTCCAGGTTCCAAAACCACTTGTGGAAAGCACACATGTTGATGGTTCGGTTCGTGTACTGACGCTCACCCGACGACCATCGCGGTAACAACCAAGGCCGCGTCCTGCGTACACGGTCGTCCCCAATGCGGGGAGATTGATGACACCAATGAGCGGGCCATGTTCATCGACGACGGCCAAGAGATTTGAATAGAGAGGCACGCCGCGCGTGAAGGCTTTCGTCCCATCGATGGGATCAACAATCCAGGTTCGCGAACTCGTGCCGATGTGATCCTCAAGTTCTTCACCCAGAACTGAATCCTCGGGGTGAAGGGCCGCGAGACGGTCGCGAACGATTTGTTCGGCTCCGCGGTCGGCCTCGGTTACCGGAGTTCCGTCGCTCTTCGTGGTCACGTCAAGCGCAGGGTTATCGAACCACTGAAGCGTGAAGGTTCCCGCGGCGCGAAGGATTTCGACAGCGTTGTTGAGCATCGTGAGATCAGCAGGGGGAGCAGTCACGTACTAATGCTGACACGGCAACGAGCAGAAACCTCGGCGCGTTTAAGAATTTGAGCTCGTGGGGAGCGCGCCAAGCTCGACAAGCTGCGTGAACCACGCGCCGGCCACAACTTTTCCAAGCATTCCCGCAGCGAGATCCTCGGGCATCGTGAATTCGATGACATGGGTGGTTCCATCGACCAAGAGGACAAGTTGTGGGCGCATTGTTGACGGGCGCGGGCCGAGCGAAATATCTGAAGGCCAGGCATCGAAGGCAGTGGTTCCTTCAAGATCGTCCTTGACCCTTTTGGAACGAGATTGAGGGTCCGGACTGAACACGAACGACAACCGCCCGCCGGCAAAGTGAAGCGTGCCGCGGCGTCGTCCCTTTTCTCGACGATCAGGAGCGCGAGTAACCGGAACGGCAATGGGGTCGGAGTCCAGCGTCGACTGTGAAAGTCGACCCGGTTCGATCGCGTACTTCTCTGCGCCTTCGCCGCGAACAACCTGGATGGTGTTGGTGATGACCAGCGCGCCAATGACCAAGAGGGGAATGACCAGTACCCACGGCGCGCCCGTGGAAAGGAGAAAAAGCAACAACAGCGCAACACCCCACCACACGACAAGTGTGAGGTTGCGACGAGCGCGTGCTTTGGCGCGAGTGGGATTCGGATCAGGCGTGTGATTGATCCGAGCCATGTCAGGAAGCTCCGAGTTCGCGCAATTGCGCGTACCACTCGCCGACCAGGGTTGGTCCGACGAAGGTGGCGCCAAGATCCCAAGATGGGAAGAAGCGGACGGAATGATTGGCGCCCCCAATCGAGAGGTCGAGTTGGGGGCGCATGAAGCTAGGGACCGTGATGACTTCAATGCGGTCGATGCTGGCATCGAAGCGGATCTGGTCATCGAGACATTCGAAACGCAGACGCTTTCCGTCACACAGTAAGAAGCCCGGTCTCGCTGGCTCACCGCGTACGCGAGCGCCCGGAGACCACACCGCGTTCACCGAAACCGGATGCTCTGGGCTCGCCGCGCGCAACTCGCCTTTTGACAGGGTTTCTGCATCGGGGCCGTCGGGTCGACGCGAACGACGCATTGTGGCAATGAGGGCGACGCTGAAGCCGACGGCGGGCAGAACGAAGTAGGTGTTGCCGAAGATGATTGGGGCAACAAAGAACACGAGGATGAACAACCAAGTGCCCCACACCGACCACATCCGTTGACGGCGAACAAGTCCAGGCGCGTCGGGACGATCAGGTCCGAATTTTCGGGGGGTCTTTTTTGTCGATGCCATCGACGAAACCCTACGGGGTCGCGGGCGGAGTCCCAATACGAATGACCTCGGGAGCGGGTCGATTGATGGGGGGCGGTGTGCCCGTGGGCCAGCCGAGGTAAATCAGTCCAACGAACGTGTCGCTGTGATCAAAACCGCAAAACTCGCGCAGTCGAGTCGATGTCATGGCTGCGCCTGTCGACCAGTACGAAGCGAGACCGGCGGCGGTGGCGCCGAGCAGAAGCGTTTGGATGGCAGCTGAAACCGCGTCGCGATTTTCCGCGGTCATTGTGTCGTTCTCGCCCTGAACCGCAGCAACGGCGATCACCACTGGGGCGCGCAGATATTTGGCGCGAGCCTTTTCGACTTTTGCTTCGGCCTCGTGGGCCTCGATGAGGTCCTGGGCCAACGCCTCACCCAATTGCACCCGACCTTCGCCGGTGATGATGCGGAACCGCCACGGAAACGTGCGCTTGTGGTTCGGAGCGGTGGCCGCCACAACGAGGAGACGGTCGAGCAGTTCATCGGGAACGACACGCTCTCGATCAACCAGAAGTGAGGACCGGCGCTGGGCCGCGACCTGCTCAAAAGAGGACAGTGGGTCGACGGATCCAGATGGAGAGGTCATGATCAGGACAGTACTGCCGACCACAAAATGGAGTTTCCTATGCCGCTGATCCAGATCAACATGCTCGAAGGCCGCACCCCTGAACAAAAGAAGGCCCTGCTCAGTGCGGTAACCGAAGCAGTTCACACCTCTATCGGTGCATCGCTTCCTTCGATCCGGGTGTGGGTAACGGAGTTCCCGGCCCATGACTACATGGCCGAGGGTGTTTGGCAGCCTGAGAAGGCATCACCTCCTGCGTGAGGAGGTTTCCACAGGTTCATCCCCAGACATGAGGGGCCTCTCCACAGTGATATCCATAAAGTTTTCCACAGGTGTTGACGATCTATGGGGGCCCTGTTGTAGGGTCTGTATTCCTCGGGCGGATACCGGGCCTTCCACGATTGCGTCGTTGACGTGATCTGACGAGGAACCATGGCCACCACATCCCCCCGCAGTGACAAGCAGAAGCGGCTCACTCAGCGCTTTTTCGCGCTTACGGCTGCGGTGCTGGTGAGTGCCAGCATCCTTGGGGTGGCCGTTGGTTCGTCGGTCGATGCGGGCGCAGTGGCCACCGACGCGCGAACGCAGCGGGCAAACGTTCGGGCCGAGCAGGCCAGAGTCGCCGCTCAGGTCAATGTGCTCGAGGGGTCGAAGGCGCAGGTTCTTGCGGCGCTCAGCACATTGAATGAAAACGTGCGCGGTCAGCAGGCGGCACTTTCTGAAGCTCGTCGCCAGGCTGATGCCAGCGCCGCAGAAGCAGCGCAGGCTGAGCGAGATGCGGCACAGACCAGTCGGGATCTTGATGCGCTGCGGGCTCGCGTGGCGAAGTACGCGGTCCAGGCCTACGTGGAACCACCGGACGAAGCCCTCATGCGCCGATTTGAGGCGACGAGCGCGCAAGAAGACGCAACGCGAAACGCACTTTTGAATATGCAATCGCGAACCGATACCGATGTGATCGATCAGTTGCGTTCCACCAAGGCGCGACTGGAAGAGCAGCTTTCGCGTGCACGTCAATCCAAGGCCGACGCAGAGGCACACGCCGCAGAAGCGCAAGGCGTGCTTCAGTCGCTGTCGGCTGCGCAAACTCAGCAACAAGCAGTCGCAAGCCAAGTGCGGCAGCGACTTGACGAAACGCTTTCGGATGCTGCTTTTCTCTCGCGGATGGATGCGGGGTTAGGCCGACAGATTGCCGACGAAGCCGCTGCGCTCGCCAACGCCGTCATTGGCATCCCGAGTTCGGGTTCGGGTTCAACGACAGTTACCACGCCGCCGGGTGGGAACTCTCCCTATCCGACACCTGCGCTCACGACGGTGAATGGAATCACGGTTGCATCGAGCATCGCCACCCGAGTTCGTGGATTGCTGAATGCAGCATCCGCGGATGGAATCAATCTGAGCGGCTACGGCTACCGAGATTTCAATGCCCAGATCGCGTTACGACGTCAGAACTGCGGAACCTCTCAGTACGCCATTTGGGAGATGCCCCCAGACGCATGCTCACCCCCAACGGCCCGACCGGGTTACTCGTATCATGAGCGCGGGTTGGCCATTGATTTCATGGCCAATGGCCGGTTCATCAATTCTCAAAGCAACCCAGGATTTGTCTGGCTGGCGGCGAATGCGGCTCGGTTTGGGCTCTACAACCTCCCGAGCGAACCTTGGCATTGGGATACACGCGGGACCTGACTTTCGGTCCCTCTTGTGCGGAGCGGTACGATGAAAACGTGAGTAGCACCGCAGTTCGTCTCTCGATCACCGAATCCGACGTCAGTGAACGCCAAGACACCCGGCCCTCTGATCCTGATCTTGAAGAGGGCAAAGTCGCGCACATCATCCGCAAGGATGACCAGATGCGTGGCTACGTGCTCGGTGAGGAAATCACCGCCCTGTGCGGGGAAAAGTTCATCCCCACGCGCGATCCCTATCAGTACCCCGTTTGTGAGGCCTG
>JAEMTX010000242.1 GCA_016462055.1 Acidimicrobiia bacterium
GAATTACTGGCAGCCAACGTCTCGACCGCTTAATTGCTGTGCGTTCCGGTGTTGCTATCGGAGTTGCCGCGGTTGCCGTTCTGGGCAAAGTCATTGATGACGGCCCCATGCGGATGAGCGATCTTGCTGATGCGGTCCGCACGCACCCAGCGGCGTTGACCCGTCAGGTTCAAGCGCTTGAATCTGAGGGTTATGTGGAACGTTCAGCCGATCCGCATGATGGGCGAGCATCTGTGGTCGCGGTAACGGCCGCAGGTCGTGTCGCTCATCGGCGCATCGAAGCCGCGAATGATGAATTGATGGCCGAACAACTCGATGGCTGGTCGGTCGAAGAACTTTCGGAATTGGTTGAACAACTTGATCGACTCGTCGCAGATTTGCGAGCCGTTCCCGCCTCACGTCGCTCGAAAGCAGCGGGGTAAGGCACGTGGAACTCTTCCGTGCTGATCCTGCGGACGCGGCGAACTACCACGAGAATGGTTGGTGGGGAAACGACACGGTTGGTTCACTGGTTGCGTCGTGGCAAGCGGTGAATCCCACAGGCGTTGCGTTCATCGCCGATGGTCGTCGTTATACCTGGGAGGAATATCACGTTGATGCCGACGACATCGCTCGTGCTCTCCTGGCGGGCGAACCAGAAAAGGGCGAACGGATTGCGGTGATGATGCCTGACGGTCCTGCGGTTCATGCCGTGTTCGTGGGCATCGAACGAGCGGGTTGCGTGGCGGTGGGTATTGGCGCGCGAGCAGGGGACCGCGAAGTAGCTCATCTGCTTTCTCTTACCGGTGCTCGAACGTTGATTACCGCTCCCGTGCAGCACGGTCGTGACGCAGCGTCAATGCGCGCCGATGTTGGCGCTATGGGAGTGACCATTAATCGTCATCTGCTTGTCGGGCTCGATGCACGCGTTGTCGATGCAGCACTTCCCGTAGGTGTCGAGATGGAACTCGACTACCCACAGCGACCAATCCACCCCGATGAACTCTTTCTTCTGAATTCCACTTCGGGCACGACAGGACTTCCGAAGTGTGTGATGCACACTCAGAATCGGTGGTTCTACTTTCACAAACTCGCCGCTGCGGCAGGCGGATTCTCGAAGGACGAAGTGTTCTTTGGTGCGCTTCCTGCCCCATTTGGGTTCGGCTTGTGGACCGCCCATTTCACTCCTACCGCCCTTGGTGCTCCGACCGTCGTGATGGACCGATTCGATGCTGATGAAGCTCTTGACCTGATCGAACGTGAACGAGTGACGGTGCTTTGCTGCGTCAGTACACAATTCATCATGCTTTTGAACGCTCAAGCCGAACGTCCGCGCGATCTCTCATCGTTACGTTCGATGTTCACCGGCGGGGAAGCAGTCCCCTTTGAACGGGCTGCGGAATTTGAGGAAGCAACTGGAGCAAAGGTGCTGCAGTTTTACGGTTCGAACGAAACAGGCGCATTGAGTCACACGTCGTATGACACCGACAGAGAAATACGTTTGCGTACTGCCGGCAACGTGATTCCGGAAATGCATGTGCGGTTACTGAACCCCGAGACCCTTAAAGATGTAGCTCCCGGCGAGAACGAGGGTCAGCCTGCATGTAGGGGGCCAGCAACCGCACTCGGCTACTGGGGCGATCAGGAAGCCAACACAAAACTTTTCACTGATGACGGTTGGATGCTGATGGGAGACATCGTTCGCATCGACGATGGTGGTGTGCTTTCGGTAATCGGTCGTACGTCCGATTTCATCATCCGGGGTGGAAAGAACATCAGCGCTCCTGCGGTCGAAGCCGAATTAGCGACCCACCCGTCTGTTGCCATGGTCGCGGCCGTGGCGTTTCCCGATCCGGTATTTGGTGAACGGGTCTGCGCTTACGTGGAACTGCGTCCGGATACGAGTGTGACCCTTGAAGAACTTGTGGCACATATGCGAGAGCGTTCGGTGTCGCGCGAATGGTGGCCTGAGCATCTGGTCATTGTCGATGAGCTTCCACGTTCATCAGGCGGAAAAGTGGCAAAAGGCGATCTGAAAGCCGATGCCATGAAACGCTCAGCCGAACTTCATCGTCCCTGAGGTTGCTTAGGGATACGGAATGATTGTTCGGCAACCGAGATCAGATTCACCTGGACGCGCCTCGAAGGGGAGACAACCGGTGAGTTCTCGTTCGCCAAGAGGCTCAGCCAGCACGACGTCGATCGACTCAATTCTCATATCCATGGTGCAGGGGCCGGGCTGTTTTGAACTCACTAGGACAGTGATTTCAACTTGGTCATCGGTTTCGACCACTTTGAACGAGTCGAACGCATCACACGAACTGCTCCCGATGTAGCTGGCGATCCTCAAAGTCGTTGGCTCGATGATGGCGTTGAGGTCCCAGTGCACCGGTGCGACCGTTCGTTGAGCATCACTCGAACAGCCACCAGCAGTGAGCAACATGGCGAAGCAGCCAGCCACAATCGTTAGCAGTTTCATCGTGCGGTCCAACCGCCATCGACCATCACGATGGAACCAGTCATGAAACTTCCCGCGTCGGAAGCGAGTAGGAGCACCGCGCCATCGATTTCATTGACCTGACCAACCCGCATCATTGGTGTATTGGTAGTGATGAATGACGAGCCGTTCTCGGTCGAGGTCAGGTCTTCGATCATCTCGGTCTGAAACCAGCCTGGACAGATTGCATTGACTCGGACGCCTTTACGCGCCCACTGCAGTCCCATCTCGCGAGTGAGGTTTACCAGTCCGCCTTTGGCCG
>JAEMTX010000243.1 GCA_016462055.1 Acidimicrobiia bacterium
CAAGCATCATCGCCCCTGCCGCTTCATTGCGTCGGCCGCCGCTGAAGAAGCCGATACGGATTCCGATTTGTGCGATGACCGCAATCGCTCCGACAGCCAGCACAGCCAGCGTTGTGACTGCAATATCGCGGTTCACGATGTGGCCCGTCTCGTGAGCAATGACTCCGCGCAATTCTCGAGGGGACATAACCGCTAACAAACCAGTCGTCACAGTGATCGCTGCATGCTTGGGATTACGGCCTGTTGCAAATGCATTAGGTGCTGGATCGTCTACAACAAAAACTGCAGGTACCGGGATGCCTGCAGCGATTGCCATCTGTTCGACAATATTGCGCAATTCTGAAAACTCCGCGCCGTCGGCTGGCCTCGCTTTTGCCATACTGAGCGCCGCGGAAGCAGAGAACAACCACGCAAGGAGTAGATACCCGAGCACAAACAGAACTGTCAGGATCAGAACAGCGCCATTGAAATTGAAGCTGCTCTGACAATCCTGCGAAATACGGCCGTAGATATCGCGAGTTGCTACACCACATTCCTGTTTTGAGTAGCCCCCAAATATGCCCACGATGAGATTGGCAACAATAAAAAGAAGAGCGAAAACGCCAGCAAGGATGACGAAACTCGCACGCTTGTTCTTGCGCTTGTGGTCAATGAAACTTGCGGCGTCAGCCATTGAAACCCGCGATCAAGCTCATCATCGAGAATGGCTTCAGAACTCGACCTTTGGGACGGCACGATCGGTGTCATCTGCCTCGAACAATTCTCGATGAGGAAAGTTGCCCATCTTCACGATGGCCACACCTGGAAACGTATCGATCTTGTTGTGATAGCGAGTAACTGAATCGTTGTAGAACTGACGGGCATAAGCGATGCGATCTTCTGTCGCAGTGATCTCAGACTGCAACTGCCGAAAGTTGGCATCGGCTTTAAGATCCGGATACGCCTCAGCAAGAGCGAAGATTTTGCCAAGAGCAGAAGCAATCGGTCCTTCCGCTGCAGCTGCCTGCGCTGGAGAGTTTGCCGCAACGGTCGCATTGCGAGCGGCAACGACCGCCTCGAATGTCCCCGACTCATGCGCGGCATACCCCTTTACCGTCTCGACAAGATTTGGGATGAGGTCTGCGCGACGTTTGATTTGCACATCGATTTGCGACCAACCGTTGTCCACCTGGTTTCGCATTCGGACGATGCCGTTATAGGCGCCGACAAGAAGAAGTCCGAGAAGTACGACGACCACAACAATGATGATGACAGCGACCATCTCTGGTCCTTTCTGACCGCTCAGGAGATCTGAGTGATTGTTCTTCAACAAGTGAACCATGCCGACAACCCAGTTGCACCGTCACCCCTGCCAATGGCTCACCTCTCAGTGGGCAAATTGATCGGAATTTCTGAATCGAGGTCACCAACCAGGGTCTCAGCATCAATGACCGCCGAACGGTGAATTGCCTCTTCCTCCGCTTCAGACAAGACCTCCTCGGTTGAACGACGAAGAGAGGGCCACGCCACCGCTGCGGTGATGAGACATGCCAGGCCACCAGTGATGTACGTCGCCCTTGGGTCGATGTTCTGGCCAATCCAACCAATGACCGGACCACCAATTGGGGTCGTTCCGATAATGGCAGTGATGTACAGCGCCATCACGCGGCCGCGAACAGAGACGGGAGAGGTGAGTTGGAGTGTCGCCGAGTTCATCGTGATGAACGCCACGCTGCCACTTCCAACGAACAACAGAGCAATCGCCATTGTCCAGAACGTCGGCATGAACGCAGCGACCAGCATCGTTACCCCAAGGAACGTCGCCGCGAAACCCAGTCGCCTATGCGTCGCACGACCAAATCTTGCGATCAGTAGTCCCCCGGCTACTGATCCAATCCCCATCATTGATGACAGCACGCCATACCCGGTTGCTTCTCGATCAAACGTGTACCTCGCGAACAGAGGAAGCGCGATCTGATTTTCGTACGCAAGCATGCCGATCACGACGGTCATCAACATCGGAGTACGCAAACGCGGATCTGCCCAAACGACTTTCACGCCTTCACGAATCTGCCCCTTATCTTTTTTCACCGGAGTCTTCGGCACGAATTCAGATCTGCGCATTAAGAGAAGCGCAATCGAAATCCCAATGAAACTGATCCCGTTCACCAAGAACGGCGCTGCGAGTCCGAATGCGGCAATAAGAACACCAGCAATTGCTGGTCCGAAAATGCGGGCGATGTTGTTCGCTGTGCTTCCGATTCCAACCGCGCTCGTGATGTCATCGGGCCCTACGAGTTCATAGACAAACGAGGAACGGATTGTCATATCGAATGCATTAATAGTGCCGAAGGCTGCAGCAAGAGCGAACAGACTCCAGACAGAAATCGTGTCGGTGGCCACCATCACGCCTAACGCTGTCGCGATTGTTGCAGCGAGAACTTGTGTGATCTGCAACATGTGCCATCGGCTGTGTCGATCGGCAAGTGTGCCGGCAAATGCGCCAAAGAGAAGCGTCGGAGTGAATTGCGCCGCGCTCACAAGACCAAGCATTCCGCCGCTGCCAGTTACTTTGAGAACAAGCCAACCCATCGCAACGGTCTGCATCCATGTTCCGGCTTGAGACACAACTTGACCGGTGACATACAAGCGAAAATTGCGATGGTGCAGCGCGGAGAACCCGGTGCCGTTATTTTTCACTAATGGTCCGCTTGTTGCTTCCAGCTGTGCGAATCCGAGAAAGCACTACTGGAG
>JAEMTX010000244.1:0-543 GCA_016462055.1 Acidimicrobiia bacterium
GATGAGGAAGTCCTGATCGCCAACCAGTCGACACGAAGCAGCTATTGGTCGGGTCTAAATCTCGACTCAGAACACCCTGTCTTCTGTTTCAAATCCACGCCGCAGGCTTTGCCCAGCCATGCATTTACGGGGGTGTTTCGCTGCTCTTGCGCGCGCCTTGGTACCGCGATCGAGTCGGCATCAAATGAAAATGATCTACTGGCTGTCGTCGAACAACTGCAGTGTCGGCAACCGCTTCGCTACACCCAGTGTGAGTGGATCGATTGCGGCCACGAGACAAATTACTACGAAGCAAAGTCACGCCTCATTTCGTCGCGATCCTTCAATCGCGTCCGTGTGTCCTTGGAAGATGGAGTACTTCACAAGTGTTCGCAGGACGCGGTGAAGCTGAAGCGAGAAATCGATTTTGTTCAAATGCTGCCAGCCTCCATCGAGGTCTATTTTCCAAGAATCCTGTCGCGACAAGAGGCGGCGTCAGGCCTTCCGGCTGCGGTGGAGTCGGAGTATTACGGCTATCCCACCGTGGCTGAGTACTACTTGTAT
>JAEMTX010000244.1:553-2724 GCA_016462055.1 Acidimicrobiia bacterium
GGGAGCGTCCTACGACGATTTAAAACGTCCCCCTACTCGATCGGCCAGTCTGCTTTCCGGGATTTCTACCTGGAAAAGACAGTGCAACGCGTCGAGTCGTTTCTTGAGTCGCTCGATCCTGATCTTCGACGACTCTTGGACGGAGACATCACGGTGAATGGCCGCGTGTGCCGGCCATTCTCAGCGATGACAGGCGAGCTCAAGTCGCGGCTCACCGGCATGTATCGCGACCAGGATTTCTGCGTGATGCATGGAGACTTCTGTTTCAGCAATATTCTGTACGACATCCCCTCAGGCATTGTGCGGCTGATTGATCCACGCGGCAGCTTTGGCGAGCAGTGTGTGGGTATCTACGGGGACCAGAAATATGACCTCGCCAAGCTCGCTCACTCCGCGCAATACGGCTACGACTTCCTGGTGAATGGGCTCTATTCCATCAACCAAAGTGGAAACAGCATCGATTATTCTCTGGCAACGCGGGAATGCGGTCCGCTGGTGGCTTCGCTTTCCAGGGGCCTAATCGATGAGCTGGGCTACGACAACGACGAGATTGCGCTGCTCACGAGCCTGCTTTTTCTCTCCATGTGCCCCTTGCATTCGGAGGACTCCACGCGGCAACTTGCGATGTATGTGCACGGATTGCGTTTGTTCAATATCTGCTTGGAAAGCTGACATCATGTCCATTATCTGCATTGATCTTGATGGCGTCGTCGCGTCCTTTAAAAGTGACGGGCAGACCTATGCCGACGTGCAGCCGATACCAGGGGCGGTTGAAAAACTGCGAAACTTCAGAGCGCACGGGCACCGGATCATTCTGTATACCGCCCGCCATATGAAGACCTGCGAGGGGAACGTGGGGCGGGTCATCGCGAAGGTTGGCGGCATCACGCTCGACTGGCTGAGCCGACATGGCATTCCCTACGACGAGATTTACTTCGGGAAGCCGTGGGCCGATGTCTATATCGACGACAACGCCTTCCGCTTTGGTTCGTGGGACGACATTTCCGATGACGGATCGAGCCTCCCGGTGTCGAGCGAGAAGAAGCTGGCTGAGAAAAAAACAGCGACATGAATTTCGTTATCCCAATGGCTGGGCATGGCCGCCGATTCATTGAAAAGGGTCATGCTCTGCCAAAATTTCTCTTGGAGGCTCATGGCAAGACGCTGTTGGAGTGGAGCGTCGATTCGCTCCCCTTGGAACTCGCCACGCTTACCACTTTCGTGATGCTTCGGGAGCATGAAGTAGCCCATCGGATGGAAGCTCGAATCCATGAGGTCTATGGCGATCGCACGCCGTTGGCCTTTGTGTTGCTTGACGAAGTGACTCGCGGTCAGGCAGAAACGGTTCTGCTCGCGTCAAGCTTCATAGAGCCGGAGCGGCCGCTCGTCATTTTCAACATCGATACGATGTTTCATTCCCCGACTCTGAAAACGAGTCTCCAGCGCGATGACGTCGATGGCGTTCTGGGATGCTTTCGTTCGCAAGAGTCTCGTTTCAGCTTTGCCGCGATCGACAGCGAAGGGCTAATCACTCGTGTGGCCGAAAAGGAGCCCATCTCCGAGTACGCCCTGACGGGGCTCTATCATTTTCACCGGGCAGCAGACTTCCTTGACGGTGCTGCTGTGGCCATCAGCCAGAATCAATTAACCAAGGGGGAATTTTACGTTGCCCCGCTCTACAACCAACTGCTCGCACGCAATGCGAGGTTGATCCTGGACTATGCTCCCATCCACCACATTCTGGGCACACCTCTGGAATATGCGGAGTTCGCGGCCAGGCCCCTCGGAGCATTCATGCTGTGAATGTCGCAGTGTTACTCCGCGGGTTTCATTATCTTGCTCGTGATCGATTCGGTTTCCCGATGGATGGCCGGCAGTATGTCGAATCTCTTCATCGGTACATCCTGGAGCCCCTCCGTCATGAACACAACGTCAAGGTATTCGTGGCGACCTACCCAAGTCACATCTGTGACGAGATGATGGATGCGTTGCATCCGGATGGAAAACTCATTCTCGATAGCAAGACTTCCAAACAGGTTGCGACTTTCGGAAGCGGTATCACACTCGTTACCACGCAGTTTCCTGAGTTCGACAAACTTGTTTGTACCCGGTTTGACTTGTCGTATCTGAAGTCGATCGCAAACTGGAACATCTGGCATGAAGACAAGGGC
>JAEMTX010000061.1 GCA_016462055.1 Acidimicrobiia bacterium
CGTGATAGCTGCCGTTCTTTTCAGTTGTCGCCCCCGTCGTGGCTAACCACACAATCGCTTCACCAACGATTGAAGGCTCCACGCCGCGTGCAGCAATCTCACCGAGTTCGGTGACCATCTTCGTGCGCTCTGTCGCAACAAATCCTGGATCAACGGTGAACGCAACAATCCCTTGGTCGCCATACTCAAAGGCCAAACGATCTGCGGCCCGATGAAAGCCGGCCTTCGATGCGCAGTAGGCCAATTGCGGACCGCCCTGGCCGATCGGGAACTTCAACTTCCACTTTCCCGAACCGGAACCAATGTTGATCACGGTTCCGCCACCGCGCGAGATCATGTGCGCAACCTGCGGCTGCAACAACAGCAACTGTGCCGTGAGGTCACCCCACATCTGGTTGATGAGATCTTCTGGATCGGTATCAAGGAAATACTTGGGCCCGCCGCCACTCACGAAGATCGCGTTGTTTACAACTACATCAAGGTGTCCGAGCCCAGAAATAGCCGATTCAACTGCAGGCACGAGGGCATCGCGATCTAGAAGATCAAGCGGAATCTGCACCGCACGCTGTCCGAATGCTTCAATTGCGGCTGCGGTCGAGGCCAAACTTCCCGGCAGTACCTTCCCGTCATCAGTGATAGCGGTCGGATCACCATCGACAACTGTTCGGGCCGTAATCGCAACATCGAAACCTGCCTGCGCCAGCGCAATCGCAGTAGCCCGACCAATGCCTCTGCTAGCACCGGTAACAAGCGCAGTTCGAATTTCAGCGCTCACGATGGAATAGTCCAGAGGGATTGGCCCCGTGCTTCGCGAAACAAGCGGCGAGCGTCAGGAAACGAATGGTTGTCGTGATCCTCGCCCCAAGTGGTGATGCCATCGAACGACCAACGGGTCAGACAATTGATGGTGTACAGATTCGGATTAATCAGGAAACCAAGAGAGTTTTTCGTTTCGCCACGAGCATTGAACGATCGACTGAGTTCATCGACGCCATCGAGTTCCACGACAAGCGGGAAACCTTCATGATCGCGTTCGATCACTCGGCGTTCGCCACTTTTCAACTTCGCCCACTCTCCATCGACCATGTACGAACCATGGATCGCAATGGCTCCGGTGCCGAAATCCATGGTGATCGCATGAAATGCGTGCGTGTCAGAAGCGGTGGCATAGCTGTAACCGCCCCGCATCGTCGCTCCTCCATGGATACCCTGGCCGAACTGCGGACGCGGCCCCCAAGAACGATCGCGAAACCCGTAGGCGTCAACCGCAATCGTTTCACCGTGCAGAACAATCGTGCCCTGGTAGCGGCATGGTTGGTCGACATGCGATTCACCCAGCATGTTGGGGGCAACGATGCCAGTGACCGTGAGGTCGACATGAATCTCATCGCCACCATCGGGATCGTCGTAGCGAACGCGCCACTTCTTCTGCGGCTCGAGGCATTCGTAACGAATGCCATTGGCGAGTGTGAGATCGGTCAGTTTCTGATCCGCTAACGGGAGGTGCCAGAACTGCTTGGCATACACACAGGTTTCTGGTCGCTCGTTACGACCATCCCAAAAGAACGCGCCGCCCGCAGCCACGCCCTGATTTGTCTTGAAATACGGGTAGAGCTGGCCCGATAAATTTCGTTCGGGAACAGCAAACGTGAACCAACAAGTTTCAGTCCACTCCGGATCGTCAGTGGTGGGCCTATGAAATTCGTCTTCGGGATGCATGGCGATCAACTAAAAGCCAGACCCGTAACCATGGCCGAGCTCAGACCACTATCGACGTGGAGATTCTCACCGTTAATGAACGCAGCGGCGTCGCTGCCCATGAAGGCAAGTGAAGGCGCAATGTCGGTGGCGACGGCCATCCGGCCATTGCCCTGAACGCCGACAGCCCAATCAATCGCGTCTTGGCCCATTGACACTTTGAAATCTGCCATCAGCGGCGTATCAACCGGAGCCGGACAGATGCTGTTGATACGAATGCCATTTCGAATTGCCGAATAGGAACGACGCATTGTGTAGACCTGCATGCACATCTTTGAGAAGGCATACACATCGTTGACAACCTCAGGGTGCGCCTCGCACCAATCAAGAAACGCGTCCCAGTCGGCGATTTCGAGAAGCTCGGTGATTTCAGCAACCTGCGCAGGCCAACCGTTTCCTGCCATTGAAGCGGTGTACACAATTGTTCCGCCCTTAGTGATTCGATCAATGAGTCCGTCTGTGAGCCGACGCGACGCTGCGACGTTGACTGCCATGCAGGTGCGAACTCCAGCATTGGCGGCGACACCTGCATTCGAGAACAGCACATCGATTGGTCCTTCAATCTGCGCGATTGCAGCATCGACCGAAGCGGGATCGGCGAGATTGACTTCGATGAATGTGTCGCATCGGCCGGTTGGGGCCTTGATGTCGAGAATGGTGAGGTGTTCGACACCGAGTTCGCCCAGCAGTTCAGCGAGTGCGGCACCAATACCAGTGGCGCCTCCCGTGAGAACGACGCGCTTGCCGGAATAACTAAACAGATTTGTCATGGAACCAATCCCCCAAGATCAAGGGCCGCCACCCGGCAGCCGGTCCAGCGAACCTACGAGTGGACCGGAAAAGTGTCAACATCACCCCATGCAGATCCGCCGACTCACCCCTGCGCTTGGTGCCGAAATCACCGGCCTCGATCTCACCTCCGATTTCGACGATGAAACCCTCGACGCGGTGCACTCGGCTTTGGTCGAGAACCAAGTCTTGGTGATCCACGCCCCCAACCTCACCCCTGAACAGCACGTAGCGCTTGGCCGCCGCATTGGCGAGATCGAAATCCATGCGTTCTTCCCTAACCTCGGCCCCGGCCTTGAACACGTCAGCGTCCTCGATTCTGACGAGGGAAACACCGCGTCAATGTGGCATACCGACGAAACGTTCCTTCCTCATCCGCCGATGGGAACGCTTACCCACGCAAAAACGCTTCCCGAAGTTGGCGGCGACACGATGTTTGCATCGACATCTGCGGCTTACAACGCGCTCTCGCCGAACATGAAGTTGTACCTCGACGGCCTCACCGCTATTCACGACCTCAGCCGCACCACCGAGCTTCGCTATCGCTTTGGCAATGCCACACCAGAGCACTACGCCGCAGCAATTGCCCAAGATCGCCGCACCGCCCACCCTGTCGTTCGTGTCCATCCTCAAACCGGTGCCAAGAGTTTGTTCGTCAACCCGACCTATACCCGTCACATCGTTGGTCTCCCCCCCGATGAGAGCGACGCGATCCTCGCGTTCCTCTTCCAGCATTCGGTCAAGGAACACTTCACCTATCGCCACCACTGGCGAGAGGGCGATCTGCTGATGTGGGACAACCGCTCAACGATGCACCGCGTTCTCAACGATTTCCCCGGCCGTCGCCTTATGTACAGGGTGTCAGTAGTCGGAACTGCCGAGCACTAACGGCGCGTCACCCGGCATTTCGAGCGGCTAGTTTCAGTCCCACTAGGGGGCGTTGCACCCGTGTTCGAAAGCGAAGGAAAACATGGCATACCCACTCGACCCAGGCGGCCTCCACGACTACCCGATGAAGGTCGGATCCATGTTGCTCACGATGGTTGACCCCAACCCCGGTTTCGAATCTGCCTACAACCGCTGGTACGAGCGAGATCACTTTTACGCAGGCTGCATGGTGGCCCCGCATCAGATGTCAGGTTCACGCTGGGTTGCCACGCGAAGCCTTAAAGATCTTCGCTGGCCCGAAGGTGACACCGCCGTCGCCAACCCCACTGATTCAGGTTCGTATGTGGCGATCTACTGGATCGAAAACGGGCACCACGATGACTGGAACAACTGGAGCACCGAGCGCGTTACGTGGCTCTACACCAACAACCGCGGATTCCCCGAGCGCAAGCACACCCACACAAACCTGTTCGACTTCATTGGTTCAGCAAATCGCGACGCCGATGGCGTCCCGGTTGATGTCGCTCTTGACAGCGCGTACGACGGTATCTTCACGGTGTTCTTCGATGCACGCGACGGCCATACAGCCAAGAGCGTTCACACCGATATTGAGAAGGCCGGCATCTACGCCGATCTCATGAATGATTCCGACATTGAGTTGGTGTCTTCGTGGCAGCCAGTGGCAACGCCAGCCGCTGATCAGCCCATGGATCTCGGCACACCGGCCGGGGGCGCCGAGCGGCTCGTTCAGGTCATCTTCGTTCGCGGCGATGTCACCAAAGCTACGAAACGCATGAAGTCCTACACCGAGGCCGTCGAAGCCGCTGGCCTCGCCGATGTCCATCTGGTCGCACCGTTCTTCCGCACTGTGGTTGGCACCGATACCTACGCCAACGAACTGTGGTGAGTCGCGGAACTCCTCGAGTGACCATCCATCGCTCAAGTCTTCCCATTCAAATCGCATGAACTCCGAACAGGTAGCTGAGGCTGTTCCCACCGCTGCATTAAGCACGTGGATAGCGGCCAACGTCTCGGGCGCGCGGGGTCCGGTCACGGTTTCGCATCTGTCGGGCGGTTCTTCGAACCTCACGTTCCGAGTGCAAGATGATGCCAACGATTGGGTACTGCGACGCCCACCCGTTGGCGCGTTTCTCGCGACAGCGAACGACATGGGACGCGAATATCGGGTGCAAACCGGTTTACGCGACAGCGATGTCCCCGTGCCGCAGACCGTTGCGATGTGCGAGGACGAATCAGTCATCGGCGTGCCGTTCTATTTGATGGACTTCGTCGACGGCATTGTCTATTCCGATACCGAACAAGTTGCCCATCTCGATAACGCTCAAGCGCTTGGAGCGAGCGATCAACTCATTGATGTTCTTGCGCGGCTTCACGCTGTTGATTTCGAAACAGTAGGCCTCGGGCAACTCGGCAAACCTGCAGGATTTCTTGAGCGACAGGTCAACCGCTGGTGCACACAGTGGGAGAAATCAAAACAACGGGAATTGCCCGACATCGATGAGGTCGCAAAGCGACTCAAACGTTCGATCCCTGCTCATACCGAAGCGTCGATCGTTCACGGTGACTATTCGTTCAACAACACAATGTGGAATCGCACCGACCCGACCCAAATGGTCGCTGTCCTCGATTGGGAAATGTCGACGCTCGGTGACCCACTCACCGATCTCGGCATGGTCAGCGTCTACTGGGGCGATGCCGGTGAAATCATGTGGCGGAGCCGCTCGCCACAGCCCCACCGCCTGAATCCTGGTTTCCCCACCGGAGATCATCTGCTGGCCCGCTACGAGGCTTCCAGCGGTCGGTCCATCAGCGATATCGATGTCTACCGAGTGCTGGCGGTCTTCAAACTCTCCATCATCACCGAGGGCGCATTGGCCCGCATCAAGACAACCCGTCCCGACGAGGACACCACCAGCACCGAGAACACCATTGCCGAGCTGGCCGCACTTGCTCTGACTCTGGCCAGCAACTCTTCGGTTGCCACACTCCAAGGCCTCTAGACCACAAACTCAGAGAATCGGCGACACTTCGGTGAACTCCACTTGGAGTTCACGTTTGGCAATGCGCCATCCCTCGATCGTACGAATGAACTCATCGAGATATCGAATGTTCATGATGTAGTTCTCGCGCGCCTCGGGAACACCGCCCTCTACAGGTCGAATGTGACTGGCTCGGCAATAACTTTCGCCAGTAGCAACATCGCCTTCGATTTCGACGTAATGGTTGCTCACCACGTGGAGCGTCACGTCATAACGCGACAATCCCTTGATGGCCCCAGCGATCTCCTCCCGACCAATTCGCTGGCGCACTGGTTCAGGATTCCCGCGCTCAAAAATGCGCAAGACGCCATCGGGAGCAAATAAGCCTGCGAGTGATTCGTTGTCGACGCGGTCGGCAAAGAGCGCGTAATCATCCACAATCTTGCGGATCTCGTGTCGATCGGCGCGTTCCTGTTCGTTCATTGCGGTGCCTGGAACGTCCAACCGGGAAGCAGCCCGAGATCGGAACAAAGTTTCGGCGCAAAGATCCACTTGCCGAGAAACTTGTCGGCGGTGGGATCGCTCGCCAGCCACGCCACAACTTTGCCCGTGGCTTCAGCCGGTTCGCTGCCATAGCCAGTGCTGTATTCGTCGTCGGGCTTGGCTGCTTTACGAGCTTCGGTGACCACGTTGCCGGGGTCAACATTGAATGCTTTGATTCCCTGCGATCGATATTCAGCGTTCACGCCACCAGCAACGCGGCCAAACGCAGCTTTCGATGCGGAATAAAGAATGCCCCAGCCACCTTCTCCCGGAGGACCAGCCGGATCAAGGCGAGCAGAACCCGACACCATGTCGATGATGGTTCCGCCACCTGCAGCGATCATGTGCGGGATCACTTGTTGAATGAGCAAGATCTGATTCATAAAGTTTCCGGCGAGAAGATTGGTCATCGAATCGATAGTGAGATCGGTAATGCGATCGAGCGTGCCAACGCCGCGGAAGATCGCGTTGTTGAACAGCACGTCGATACGACCCCATTCAGCCATGACAGTGGCGGGCAGAGCGGTAACCGACGCAACATCAATGAGATTCATGGGAACGATGAGGGCTCGCTGACCGCGCTCTTCAATTTCCTCCGCAGTCCGCTCAAGACTCCCCGGAACCGCGAGTGTGGTTTCTTCACGAACAGAGTTCGGTTCGGCAACACCTTCGCCCTCGCGCACTGTGCGCGCGCTTACGACAACGTCGAAACCAGCTTCGGCGAGCGCCAGCGCTCCGGCCCGACCGATTCCGCGGCTTGCCCCCGTGACAATGGCGACTGGCGAATTACTCATGACCGACTCCCCCGTTCATCCCCGTATGGGACTCCTGAACCTACCCGACGGGAGTTGTTGGTCGTTTCTCGCGCTTTTTCGGTGAACGAACAAGAAGCGGGTCGGCCAATGAAAGCACCTTGCCCCCGATGGTGAGCGAACGGCCTGCCAAACCGGGGTGCTCCATATCGACCAGATTCGCCATGATGTCGAGCACGAGTTTCATGGTGAACTTGGTCGACAACGCAATACCGAGAAGGAACTGCAGAAGTTTCGGGCGGCCGATGAGCCACGCGAAGCGACGGGCGGTGGCAAAGAACGGGTCGTATTCCTTGCGCATGATTGCTTGATAGGAGGCCCACGCAGTTCCGGGTTCGGCGAGGAAACATTCTGCGATGTGACGGCCCGATTCGAGCGCGTAGTCAATGCCTTCCCCGTTAAAGGGATTCACAAGGCCGGCAGCATCGCCAACAACAACCCAACCGGGACCGCCGCGGTGCTCAACATGCATTGGAAGCCGCCACGCCTTTGGACGAGCGATGAACTCACCAAGACCCCACGAGTCGCGCACTTGAGCGGTGTAGGCATCGAGCATGGTGTTGAGATTGAGATCAGAAAAGTTCTTCATCGTCGATAACGCGCCGACACCGATATTGACGATTCCATTGCCAGCGGGGAACACCCATCCGTAGCCAGGAACGATCGAGCCATCCGGGCCCTTCACGGTGAGACACGCTTCCATGTGGCGATCATCGGAACGGGTTGAGGAAATGTAGCCACGGATAGCCAGACCGAATGGTGACGACGCAACACGTGCGGCTCCGACGGCGCGCGCTGCCGGAGAACCAGCACCAGAAGCGATCACGGTCAGGTGAGCGCGCACCTTTTCACCATGGCAAATGACGCCCAACACGCGGCCGTCTTCGATCCAGAGTTCGGCCGGCGAGTTCTCGCGAAAGTCCGCACCCGAATCAATTGCTGCTTGCATCACCATTGCGTCGAACTCAGCGCGCGGAGCGACTGCGCCTACCGGAGGAAACGCTCCGTCGGGCCACAACACTTCGCGAACTTTGCTGCCTGCCTGCACTCGTAGCCCATCGATGCGATGGAACCGATCGAGATCAATGCCCAGACGGCGGCATTCGATCACCGCTCGCGGAGTCAGACCATCGCCGCAGGATTTCTCACGACCCTGCGTTGCCTTTTCAAAGAGAACGACTGACGCGCCGCCACGAGCTGCCCATGCCGCGGCAGACGAGCCTGCGGGACCGGCGCCGATCACGGCGATGTCGACCTGTTCCATGGCTCAATTGTCTCGCGTCAACGCAGCCCGGACCCCATCGGGTCAAGACTCTTCGATGCCAAGCAGCGGCACAGACGGTGGCACGACCGTCGCCGACAGCACGGGGATCACATCGTTGACGTCGGTAATGCGCAGAATGATGTTCCGGTGCTGGGGCCGAATGAATCCGGCGTCGGCGGCGCGGTCGAGGAACCCGAGCAGGGGCTCCCAGAATCCGTCGGTATCAAGCACACCAACGGGCTTGGCATGAATACCCAGCTGTGCCCATGTGGCGATCTCCGCCAGTTCCTCGAGGGTTCCGAGTCCACCAGGCAGGGCAACGAAGGCGTCGGCCTCGGCGGCCATCAATGCCTTGCGTTCATGCATCGAACCAACCTCGACGAGTTCGGTCAGACCGGGATGGCCAATTTCTGTGGTGAACAGTCCTTTGGGGATGACACCGAATACTTCTCCCCCGTTGGCCAATACAGAATCGGCGACCGATCCCATCAATCCAACGGAACCGCCGCCATAAACGAGGCGCACGCCCGACTGGGCCATGAGCCGACCCAACTCAACAGCAACAGCCTCGTGACGCGGATCATTGCCCAATTTCGATCCGCAATAGACACAAAGAGAACGCAATGTCGTCACGACGGCAGCCTAGGGCTGGCCCGAGACGCGAAACGGGCGCCGACCTTGTCGACGCCCGATCTTCAAAGCTCGGGGGGGAGGACTCGAACCCCCAACAAATGGACCAGAACCACTCGTGTTACCAATTACACCACCCCCGAAGGGCGATTGAACGTTACCGGCTGGAACCGGGGTGGCACCAAACCACGCCAGGCAGCCGAACGGGAGTCAGCGCCAAGCCGCCAAACGGCGGTAATCGATGATGCGCCCGATAGCGACTGCGCCTGTTTCACGCACATAGTCACTGAACGTTGACCGCCCCTTGGTCGGTGAGACATGGGCAGTAAGCCCAACCTCATCAGCGATGCCAGCAGCCCGAAATGAGTGATACGGATCGGTCACGATCACCACGTCATCGGGCAATCCAGCTTTGCGCATGATGAACGCGGTTGAAGAAAGTTCCTCGTAGCTATCTGTCCCATCCACTTCGATCTTGATCGCCCCTTCAGGTATGCCCTTCGACCGCAAGTATTCGAAGCTGACGAGACCTTGTGTGACTTTGTCGCCCGCTTGCTTACCGCCTGCGACGATCACCACCGGAGCGACCCCTTTTTGGTAGAGCTCGGCGGCGTGATCGAGCCGATCTTTCAACACCGGCGATGGCAAACCGTTCCACTGCGCGGCACCCATAACAACGATCGCCGACGCAGGCGATGTGTCGTTCTGTCTCGCCGCCCACCACACCTGTGCGAACGTGATTCCGATATAGAGAACCAAGACTGTGAGCAGTCCGAGAGCGATTCGTATCACCCAACGCAATCCAAAGAACATGTCAGCCCTACAGAAGAACCTTCGCTGATGTGAGACGGCGAAGCGTTTCGTCCCGACCCAGAACTTCAAGCGATTCAAAAAGCGGCGGCCCAATACTGCGACCAGTCACCGAAACTCGCACAGGCGCCTGCACCTTGCCCTTTGAAATTTCGTGCTTTTCGGCATAGGAGAACAGGGCCGCTTCAAGTGACGCTGCGGTCCAGTCACAATCGGCGAATTGGGCCGTGGCATGTTCGAGCACAGCCGCCGCCAGATCGGCGCCTTTGACCATCACCTTCTGCCAAGAGTCTTCGTCGATTACGGGGTCAGGAGTGAAAATGAAATCGACATAACCGGGCACTTCTGAGAGCAATTTCACGCGTTCTTGTACGAGCGGAGCAAGAACTTCGAAGGTGGACATATCGAATCGATCTGCTTCCCACGGAGTGTCTTCGTACAACCATTTAGTTGAGCGACTGACGAATTGCGGGACCGACAGATTACGAATGTATTCACCATTGAAGTGCTGCAACTTCTTGACATCAAAAAATGCGCCGGAATTATTCACATCGGTGATACGGAATAAATTGACGATTTCGGCAAGCGGTCGAATCTCAATGTCATCAGGTGGACCCCACCCCAGAGTGGCGAGGTAATTCACCATCGCTTCAGACAAATAGCCGCGATCGATGTAATCGCCGACAGAAACATCGTCGCGTCGCTTCGAAAGCTTCTGACGTTTTTCATTCACGATGAGCGGAAGGTGGGCGAAAATCAATTCGCCAGG
>JAEMTX010000062.1 GCA_016462055.1 Acidimicrobiia bacterium
TCCTTGTTGCTATCGGATCAGAGCCAGAGAGTTCACTCACCGAGCTCAGTCTTGGTGCGCTGGCCATCAGCGTCATTTGCGGTTGGATCGGTTTTCTCGGTTGGCCAATCGTTGCGAGTTACTGGAAAGGCCAGCGCAGTCTTCGGCTCGATTTTGGTTTGGAAATCCGCCCCATTGATCTTGGATGGGGAGTTCTTGGCGGACTGGCGGCGTTGGTCATCTCAGGAGCTGGGGGAGTGGCCTGGTCGATTCTTTCCAACGAGGCGGCTCCGACGAATACGGAGTTCCTTCCGACTGAGCCGTCGTTGCTCACAGCGTTGGCGATCTTTGTGCTCGTCGCTGTGTGCACACCGGTCGTTGAGGAACTGTTCTTCCGTGGCCTATTCCTGCGGTCGGTTGGGCGAAGGTGGAACCTCACCGTTGGCGTGATCGTCACGTCGTTGGTATTCGGTATGTTCCATGCACAAGGCAATTCCTTAGGTCAGGCAGCATTCATCGTCGGGATTACCGCCTTGTACGGTGCGGTGTTCGCCGTGCTTGTGATCCGGGCCAATGGCCGGCTTGGCCCATCGATCGTTGCCCACATGTGCGTGAATGCAATCGGGGTGCTTGGAGCGCTCTACCTCTAGGCCCTTGTCGTCGAGGCGAGCGAGCGGGGCGGGCAGAGATGACCGCCCGAGCGTGTCGCTTGAGCCGTTCGGGCCTGTAACCTGCCCGAGTCAGTCTGAAGGGATTGGCAAACATTCCGTTCGAAGGAGCCCGATGTCGAATCCCCCGATCGCACCGCAGGTGGCCATGGCCGCCTCCATCGCTGAGCCGGGAGCGGACATCTTCCGCATGCTCCTTAAGGATCGCATCGTCGTTCTAGGTAGCGATGTAAACGACGCAGTCGCCAACCAGATTGTGGCGCAGTTGCTCTACCTCGAGGGCGAAGACCCGGGCAAAGACATTTGGCTTTACATCAATTCCCCAGGTGGATCGATCACCGCAGGCATGGCGATTTACGACACGATGCAGTTCATCACCCCCGATGTCGGAACAATCTGCATGGGTCTTGCTGCGTCGATGGGTCAGTTCCTGTTGTGCGCCGGCGCGGCCGGAAAGCGCTACACGCTTCCTCACGCTCGGATCATGATGCATCAGCCTCTTGGTGGCGTACAGGGTCAAGCATCAGACATCGCTATTCAGGCGGAGCAGATGGCGTACATCAAGCGTCTGATGGCCGAGCGCATCTCGTTCCACACCGGGCAAGACGTCGAGCAGATTCAGGTCGACTCAGAACGTGACCGTTGGTTTACTGCCGAGCAGGCAAAGGCCTACGGAATCGTCGACAACGTGATCCTCAAGCGCGGCGAGTTGAACTGATCCAGCCCCGCTTATTGGCGTCGGGTTGTTGTTGTTCGCAGTGACGTTCCGCAGTTTGCAATCGTCCATCCTTCGACGGCTTGACCGGCGGCAGTTACCTCGTCGACTCGGCCTTGTCGTTCGGCAAGTGCTGCTACCAACGTGTCTTTTTTATTAACAGGTGAGGCTCGCACCGCATCGGCAACCTCCTGAACAAAAGTCGCCAGCACTGATAGTTGGGCTTGGATGTCGGCTGGGGCAATGCTCGTTGCTCGCTGCAACTCGGCGACCTGTGGGCCGAGTGTCGTGGGGTCAAGGGTGACGATCGAAGTTGAGAGTGTGTCGACCTGAGCGAGTTGCTCGCAGAGTTTTGCCGCCGAGCGCGTTTGTGGCTTCTTAGCGAACGCCCAGATTCCGATACCAGTTGCAGCGAGGATCACGAGTACTAGCAGAAAGAGAATGAGCGATCGACGATTGGACCATGCTGCACTCATCGATCTACGCGGACGCTGCGGAAGCGAGAGCCCGCAATTCGTTCGTGGCGTGCTCGAATCCGTTTGGGTCTCGGAACATTGCACTACCGACAACGAATCGATTCGCTCCAGCGCTCGCAGCCTCTGCAATTGTTGACGGTGCAATACCCCCATCGATTTCGATGTCGATATCGAGGCCTCGCTCAATAATGATGTCTCGCAGACGACGGGTTTTGTTCTCGACGGCGGAGATATAGGACTGGCCACCGAAACCGGGATTCACCGACATGATGAGAACGAGTCCCACGAGGTCGAGAACTTCGACAATTGCTTCGAGTGGAGTTGCCGGATTTATGACGACCGCAGGGGTGGCCCCGAGTTCGCGGATGCGGCCAAGCGTTCGATGCAGGTGGCGGCATGCCTCGGCATGGACCATGACCGTGCTGCAACCAGCGTCGATCATGGCATCGAGAATCCAGGTGGGTTCATTGACCATGAGGTGTGATTCAAAGGGAATCGTCAGAAGAGGACGAATGGATGCGATCACGTCTGCTCCGAACGAAAGGTTCGGAACGAAATTGCCGTCCATGACGTCCCAGTGGATGAGGTCAGCGCCACCTTGTTCAAGTTCCACACAAATTTCGCCAAGCCGCGCATAATCGGCAGTGAGAACTGACGGCGAAATTTGGATCTTGCGGGGGACTGCTGGAGTCGTCATGGCGAACTTTCTCCGAGTTGAGCGTTGGGCCGACGATACCCGCCTACGCTGCTCAGGTGACCGACCATTTCGATCCCGTTCGTTCACCGCAACGATTCTCTGATCGGGCGGTGGTCGTTGACGTCGAGCGACTGGTCGCCGGGGGCGTAGGACTGTCACGCCGTGAGGACGGACGTGTGGTCCTTGTCGATGGTGGACTTCCCGGCGAACGGCTTGAGGTTTCGGTCATCGAACGAAAGGGAAGCGAACACGGACGGATTGTGCGAGTTCTTGAAGCTTCTCCTGGTCGCATCGAGCCGGTGTGCCCCCATGTCATCGAAGGTTGTGGTGGCTGCGATCTCGCCCATCTGGCTCATGAGGCACAACTCGATGCGAAAATCGGGATCGTCGCCGACGCGCTACGCCGCCTTGGCAAGTGGAAAGAGCCAGTAGTCGCTGCTGGACCAGTTCTCGATCCGTGGGGCTTTCGTACAACCTTGCGGGCGGCAGTGGTCGACGGTCGTGCGGGACTCCGAATGGGTTCGAGTCACGATGTACTCGATCTTTCATCTTGTGCGATAACACATCCCCGTCTTGAAGAACTCCTTGTCGATGGCGAGTTTGGGTCGGCCACCGAAGTTGTTCTGAGAATCGGCATCGCCAATGGTGAACGGATCGCTGTGGTGACCCCATCTTCGGTCGGCGTTCGGCTGCCATCGGACGTTCTCGTCATCGGAGTTGATGAGCTCAAGGCTGGTCGACGCGCCTGGATTCATGAAGAAGTAGCTGGTCGAATGTGGCGAATCTCCGCAGAGTCATTTTTCCAAACGCGCCCCGACGGCGCCGATGCGCTCGTCGGCATAGTGAAATCAATGGTGAGCGATCTTCTCGATAACTCACAAGGCGAGCAGTCGACGCTCGTTGACGCTTATTGCGGCGTCGGACTCTTCGCTGGAAGCCTCGTCGCAGGGAGAGATAACTGGCGGGTGGTCGCTGCTGAGCGGGGTCGATCATCGGTCGCTGACGCCAAAGTCAATCTCGCTGACCTCGAAGCTCGAGTTGTTGGTACATCGATCGAACGATTCCGGGTTCCGCCCGCCAAAATCGTGATCGCTGATCCATCACGAGCAGGGCTGGGGCGCAAAGCCGTCAAGGTGCTTGCTGCGGCGGGGGCTGAGCGATTCGTCCTGGTGAGTTGCGATCCAGCCGCCGCCGGACGAGACCTCGCACTCCTGAACGCCGAGGGCTACTTGCCGGTTGAATCGGTGGTTGTCGACATGTTTCCCCATACCCACCATGTGGAAGTTGTGACCCGACTCGAACGCAACTAACCAAGCACGGTCTCTATTGTCGATCGAATAGGTCGGGATTAGGGTGGGTGGATGGCGAGTACTCCAGCACCCATTGATCCGCGTGGGCCACGCACAAATCAAGCCGTTTTGGCCGTGGCCTTGATCCTCGGCTTTCTGGCAGGCCAATGGTTCGTAGTGCCGGTTTTTGGTGCGGCTCTGTTGCTTGGCGCAGCATTTGGACCCAAGTGGGGGCCGGTTCTTCGTTTTTACTCCTCGGTCATTAAGCCGAGGTTGGCGGCGCCACACGAGCTCGAAGATCCGCGTCCCCCTCGTTTTGCTGCGACCGTGGGCGTGCTCTTTCTCGGTTCATCGACAATCGCATTTCTCGCTGGCTCGCCAACCCTTGGTTGGACGCTCGCACTGATCGTCGCCGCGCTCGCAGCAGCTGCAGCCACGACGGGATTTTGCGTGGGTTGCGAAATGTATGTGTTGCTTGTGCGCATCCGTGGAGGCGTGCGGGTGGTCACCGTCGAGCGTGAAGAAAGCAAACTCTTCGACGCCGAACGTCCCGACCGAAAAGGTGGTTGGGCCGCTGTTCCGGCGGATTACCAAACAGGCAAGCCGCTGTGGCTGGTCTTTACAACAGAGTTTTGCGCCGTCTGTCCTCGTGTTGTCGAACAGATTTCGACGCAGCGACCAGAGGAGTCAGTTGTTGTGCTCAACGTGGCGGAACACCTTGACCTCGCAAGTGCCTACAAGGTTCGCCGCGCTCCGACTGTTGTTCGCGCAGACGCCGAGGGCATGGTCATCGTAAGACTTTCGGGAGCCGACGCAGTTCGGGCAGAACTTGATGCGCTCGAACGTGAAACGGTTGTTGTCCGTTAAATGTTTGCTGTCACAGCAACGTCATTCGATTCGGAGAACCCACTCACCGGATTGACGCTCGGGGAGGTCGTTGAGCCTGTGGTTCCCGACGGTTGGGTGTTGGTAGAGCTTCGCGCTGCAGCGCTTAACCATCACGATCTTTGGAGCCTTAAAGGTGTCGGGCTTCGGTCGGAACAGTTGCCGATGATTCTTGGTTGCGACGGTGCGGGCGTTGATATCGATGGCAATGAGGTCATCATTCATGCGGTGATCGCTGACCCCGACGCTGGAGATGGCGACGAAACCCTCGACCCTCGTCGTTCGCTCCTATCGGAACGGTTCCCTGGAACCCTCGCCCAACGCATCGCTGTGCCTCGACGCAATGTGATCCCGAAGCCGGCATCGCTGACGTTCGAAGAAGCGGCGTGTCTCCCGACCTCGTGGTTGACCGCGTACCGGATGTTGTTCACCCGAGCAGGACTGCGTCCGGGTGACACGGTTCTTATTCAAGGTTCCGGTGGGGGAGTAGCAACTGCCGCGATAGTTCTGGCTCGCGCCGCTGGGCTTCGTGTTTGGGCGACAAGTCGGAGTGAACAAAAGCGAGCCAAGGCGCATGAACTCGGTGCCCATGACACATTTGCAACTGACGAGCGACTCCCTGAACGTGTCGACGCGGTGATTGAAACGGTCGGCAAGGCAACGTGGGCACAGTCGATCCGCGCGGTGCGGCCAGGCGGTGTTGTGGTTGTCTCTGGAGCGACAACTGGAGATGATCCTTCAGCGGATCTCACACAAGTTTTCTTTCTTCAGCGATCGGTCCTCGGATCAACGATGGGGACGCGAGGTGAACTCCAACGCCTTGTTTCTATGGTTGATTCGGCCGGTGTGCGGCCGGTCATCGATTCGGTTCGGCCTCTCTCAGACGCTCGTTCGGGGTTCGCAGACATGCTCGGCGGCGACCATTTCGGAAAGATTGTTTTCAGTATTTGAGTCATTTTTCGACTTTTCGTTGATGAACCGTTCTTGTTGAGCTGGTCGTGGGAGAGACGAAAGACACAATCCGATCAGAAGATTTCTGGTTTTTCTTGCGCGATTGCCGCGATTCTTGCTGGAGAGTGCGCGACGCTTAACTCCCCGGTCGTCACGAGCCACCACCGATGGTGGCCGTCGGGAATCAAGGAGATAGAGCGTGAACAAACGAGAACTGGCTGCTGAACTCGCCGAGCGACTCGAAATCGACAAAAAGCAGGCTGTTGCCTTCGTCGAAGAGTTCATCATCACGATCACCGATACGGTGGCGACTGGTGAAGATGTAGTTCTTACCGGCTTCGCCAAGTTCCGCCGTGTGCAGCGCGGACCGCGTTTGGCCCGTAATCCGCAGACTGGTGCAACCGTGAAGGTTCCGGCCAAGAAGGCCGCCAAGATCACTCCGTTGAAGGCATTCAAAGATGCCGTCATCGCTGGCAAGAAGGCACCGGCCAAGAAGAAGGCTGTTGCGAAGAAGGCTCCGGCCAAGAAGGCTCCAGCCAAGAAGAAGGCCGTTGCCAAGAAGGCTCCAGCTCGCAAGGCGCCAGCCCGTAAGGCTGCTGCACGTAAGGCGCCAGCCCGTAAGGCACCAGCACGTCGTCGCTGAGCACAGTTTTGATTGACCGTTAGTGAATGACAAAGGCCCGGGCACTTGCCTGGGCCTTTGTTCATTTTGTGTTCCGGATCGGCGACACCTTGCTGTCGAATCCAGTTGGTGCGCCCCCTGGGACTTGAACCCAGAACCTGCGGATTAAGAGTCCGATGCTCTGCCAGTTGAGCTAGAGGCGCTTGCAAGTGGTCAACTTACCACCCCGCTCTGCGCGTGTTTGTCGTCTCAGCGCTGTTTGTCGGCGTTCATCGGCGACGCTGATTCGTGCTCTCGGTAGTGCGATGGTCGCCCGCCTTTCGACGGACGACCATCACCACATTGGGGTGACCGAGGGGACTTGAACCCCCGACCTCCAGGGCCACAACCTGGCGCTCTAACCGAGCTGAGCTACGACCACCATGAGAACGTTCATCATACGACAGGCGGGGGCTATGACCCGAACCCGTATCACCGTGTCAGTCGTGACCGGACTCGGCACGTACGCTTCGGGCTAGTTATGCCTCCGTAGCTCAACTGGATAGAGCAGCCGGTTTCTACCCGGCAGGTTCCGGGTTCGAATCCTGGCGGGGGCGCTCGTCCTATCCTTCATTGGTGAGAACAACGCCTGAAGACCTCCTTGATTCGAGTGGGCGTCGCGGTGCTGCCATCGGAGTGTTCGCTCCGGGTCGCCGCCTTTTAACTTCGGGCCTCGTCTCGATCGTCACGCTTGTGGCGTTTGAATCGATGTCGGTCGCAACAGTGATGCCGCTGGTGGAATCTGACCTCGGCAATCTTGCGCTCTACGGCTGGGTGTTCAGCGCGTTTTTCCTCGGAACCCTTGTCGGTGTCGTGCTCGCTGCAACGGCATCGGATCGAATGAAACCAGTTATTCCGTTAGCGGTGGGTTTGGTCCTGTTCGCTCTTGGGCTAGTCGTGGGTGGCACGGCGTCATCAATGTTTATTCTCGTGCTCGGACGACTCCTCCAAGGACTCGGCGCGGGAGCGATGCCTGCGACCTCCTATGTCTGCATCGGTCGAACGTATCCACTCGAACAGCGGCCAAAGATGTTTGCGTTGATCTCGAGTGCATGGATGATTCCGTCGCTTCTTGGGCCAGTCATTGCGGCATGGATCGCTCAAACTGTTGGTTGGCGGTGGGTGTTCCTCGGTCTTCTTCCGCTTTCCGCAGTGATCGGGATCATCGCTCTCTTCGGCGTGAGATCGGTTCCGGCTCCGACAGAACGATCGAACGATCGCAATCTGCTGAATGCGCTCCTGGTTGCGTCCGGCGCCGGACTACTGCTTGTTGGTCTTGGTTCTCATGAACTCGTTGTGGCTGTTCCAGTTTCTGTTCTTGGTGTCGCGATTATGGTGCCGCCAGTCCGCCGGCTGACTCCGACCGGCACACTGCGAGCACATGCGGGAATGCCGGCAACAGTCGCGGTGAGAGGTCTCTTGAATTTCGGGTTCTATTCGGCCGACGCGTTCGTGCCGTTCGCAATCACTTCCGTACGCGGGATGTCGCCAGTTTTTGGTGGCCTCGCTATGACGACCGCCTCAGTTCTATGGACTCTCTCATCGTGGCTCCAGACCCGTTGGATTCGCACCAGAGGAGCGACAGTGCTCGTGGTGTTCGGTATGGCGATTATCGCTTTAGGAGCGGCAGGGATGCTGTTGGTGCTGGTGCCGTCGGTTCCCCCGTGGATTGGCCTTGTTGCTTGGGCAGTTGCTGGCTTCGGAATGGGGCTGGCGTTCTCGCCTCTCTCGCATGTGGCGCTTGAAATTTCGCCGAGGGACAAAGAGGGCAAGACGACGACTGCTCTCCAGTTGAGCGACACGTTGGGTGCCGCTCTCGGCATTGGAATCGCTGGTGTTCTCGTCTCGACAATCGGATCAGTTGCTGACTCTGAGATCCCCGGATTGGTGGCGACATTTGTGATGGCCACTGCAGTTGCGGGATTGGGGGCTGTTTTGGGCTCCCGGGTTCCTCGTGGACGCGAACTAGGTTGAGGACTGAAGTGTTCAGGGGAAACGTGATGAATCAACGTCTTCGTGGTTGTGTCCGTCACGTCCAGACCGTTGTCGGAGGGATCAGTAAATGAAACTTGCTCTCGGGCTTGACCTCTATCGCGGGGCTGCGCTCACAATGCCGGTTGAACAGGTGCTTCTGGCCGAGGAACTCGGATTTCATTCCGTCTGGACCGCCGAGGCCTATGGCTCCGACGCGCTCTCACCCCTCGCGTACCTCGCCGCGGTTACAAAGCGCATCAAACTAGGCACTGGGGTTGTTCAGATTGCTGCTCGAACGCCTGCGGCCACAGCGATGCATGCGTTGACCATCGACGCGCTTGCGGGTGGCAACCGAGTGATCATCGGGCTCGGGGTCTCTGGTCCTCAAATCGTTGAAGGCTGGTATGGACAACCTTGGGGGAGTCCGAACCGGCGATTGCGTGAATACGTCGACATCATGAAAAAGGTTTTCGCACGAGAGCCGCTGACCAACGCTGGTCCTGAGTTTCCGCTCCCTTACAACGGTCCCGGAGCGATTGGTCAAGGCAAACCCTTGCGTTCAATTCTGCATCCGGCGGGCGAAATTGAACTGTGGCTTGCCGCTGGAGGTCCGAAGAACACCGAACTGTGCGCGGAGATCTGCGACGGCATGCTCCCAATGGGATGGGGTCAAGAAGGCCCTTCGGTTTACGGACCTCATCTCGAATCCGGTTTCACCAAACGCGGCAATCGTCCTGACAATTTCGAGATTTTCGGTGGTGTGGGCGTGGTCCTCACTGACGATGTCAAGGGTGCGATAGACGCCATGAAACCGTTGACCGCGATGTATGTCGGCGGTATGGGATCAGCTACTCACAATTACCACCGTGAATCGATGGCTCGCCGAGGATTCCCTGAAGCCGCTCAGCGCATTCACGAATGTTGGATGGCCGGAAAGCGCGAAGAAGCGATCGCTGCAGTTCCCGACGAGTATCACGACGACGGATCTCTCATCGGCTCGCCCGCTCGCATCCGTGAACGCTGGGAGTCCTGGACCAAAATGGGGCTCACGGGTTTGATTATTCGTTCAGAAACCGACGAGGGATTGAACCTCGTCGCTGATCTCGCGGGTACTCGCGACACACAGGGGCAATGACATGACGACGTTTGAAACAATTGCTTTCGACACGCCCGGCGACGGGATCTGTAGAATCACGCTGAATCGACCAGAGAAGCGAAATGCGATCTCGACCGCGATGCGCACCGAGTTGTTGATTGCTCTCGAGACCAATGATCGAAATCCCGAAGTGCGCGTCACCATTATTCGCGGTGGCGGAACCTGTTTTTCCTCCGGTTACGACCTTGCCGGCGATCTCATGGTGGCGCCGCCGTTTCATACTGCGCCAGGCGATGGCGAGTGGGCCCGACAGGTCACCGACAACTGGTTTCGGTTTTGGGACCTTGCTAAGCCCGTCATCGCTCAGGTTCATGGGTACGCAATCGCTGGCGCGACCGAACTCGTGCAGGCATGTGACCTTGTTTATGTGGCCGATGACGCCCGGATTTCTTATCCGATCGTGCGCGTTGCCTCGCCACCCGATTGTCAGTACCACGAGCCTCTTCTTGGAATGCGGCGAGCAATGGAAATCATGCTCACGGGCGGAGAAATGCTTGGTCCGGAAGCGGCACATATCGGTTGGGCGAATCGCTCATTTCCGGCAGCCGACCTCGACGAAGAGGTGCTCGACGTAGCGGCGCAGATTGCGGCGGTGGCGACCGATCTTGCTCAGATCAACAAACGAATGGTGCATCGCCAGGCAGAGATCATGGGCGTTCGTGCCGCCATCCGCGCTGGTTCCGAGTTCCAGGCACTCGCTGGGCATCAGGCATCAGTCGAGGCATTCAAGGAAGATCC
>JAEMTX010000245.1:0-1921 GCA_016462055.1 Acidimicrobiia bacterium
GCAGTCTCGCAGCAGCGGGAGGTGCCGTGTGACACGCCCTGGTGCGCTGCAAGTATCTGGGCACGCGCGGCCGGAGTGATGAGACAGCGAACATGACGGTCCGCGACATTGCAGAGGTAATCACAGGTCAAAGCGGTATTTGCATCCCGGCGCATGCAGACCACGGGCGAGGCGTCTTCGGAATGGATGCTCGAGAACTCGATGCGCTTCGGGAGTCGGACCTTGTTCAGGCTGTTGAAGTCGTGGACGACGCAGAGGTTGCGCAAGCAGTACGAAGTGGATGGGTGCCGACCTTGGGATCCGACGCGCATCACCTGACAACCGACACGTGTCCTGAGGGGGAGACTGCGAAAGCACCGGGCACTCACCTGACGCTAATGAAGGCAGAATCGCTCGATCTCGAAGGACTCCGACTCGCGCTGACCGACTCAGACGAGTCCATACGGCGGGTCCGAGCCGGCTACGACGATCCCAATGTAACTCAGCATGGGCATGTCGATCAGATTGAGCTTGTGCACCGCGGTGTCACCGAGATGTACCGCTTTGGTCCGTGGATGAACTGCCTGATCGGCGGTCGAGGCGTTGGGAAATCCACGGTCCTGGAACTGCTCCGCCTTGCCCTCGGACGCTCGGACGAGCTGGAGGGCACTGTGGCCAGCGACTTACGACGGTTCAGTCCTTTTGCAGCCTCGGATGAGCGCTGGTGGACGGAGGACACGCGAATCACCGTCCGTTACACGAAAGATCGAAGGCAACTCCGCGTTCTCTGGAGCGGGGCGGAGCCCGACAAGTCGCGCATCGAAGTGAGGACGGGTGATTCGTGGGAGCTGCAGTCGGGGCGATCGAGTGACCGCGCCCCGATTCGCATATTCAGCCAGAAGCAGATCTACGAACTCGCCACCTCGCCACAGAGTTTCTTGAGAATCCTCGATGACATGCCACCGATCCGGCGCAGTGAGTGGACCGAGGACTACGAGGCCTTGCAGCTCCAGTTCAAAGATGAGCGCAACAATCTAGCGAAAGAGCTTGCCGAATCGAAGAAGGCAGACCGGATCCGTGGTCAGTTGGAAGAGGTTCGTGGGCGCTTGAGCCACCTCGAAAGGCTCCGCGCGAGTGCCGAGTTACAGGAGCTGGAGGCCGTTGAGACGTCGATCAGGCATTCCGCCCAGACAGAAGAACGAGCCCAAGGTGTTGAGGACACGATCGTTGAAGCAGCTCGTTCCCTGCGCGAGCTTGCGAACTCGAACCCAACGATGGACGAGTATGCAGAGAGGAAGGCGTCGTTCATCACCGCGGCCGATGTCCTTGACCGGGCCTCGTCCGGCTTGCAGGCCGCACGCACAGAGTGGCAGACGCACGGCTCTGGCGAGAAGTGGCGGCAACGAGCATCAGTCCTCAACGCCTGGTTGAACGAGCAAGGTGGCCAGTCGACGATCTCGCCTGAACAGACTCAAGCCGACCGACAGCTAGAGAAGGACCTTGACGCCCAGCTTCGCGGTTTCGAAGGCTTGGATGACCGGTGTGCGGAACAGCAGCAAACCATCGAAGAGGTCCTCAAGCGTCTCGAAGAAGCACGGCAGGAGCTGCACCAGCGGCGGCGAACCTACACCTCACGGCTCAATAGCTCTGTGGACGCGCTCACCAAGGTTGAGGTGTTTCATCAAGGAGACATCGAGAGCCTTGGTGACGAGCTCCGCCGTGTCCTGAACTGCCCGGAGTCGTTCGATTCGGCGTTTGCCAAGGACGGCATACCGTCGTTCTTGAACAAGTACCAGCCCAAGGACCCCAGGTTTCCGAACAAGGTCCGCGATTTCAAGACCGACCTGATCGATCTAGTTGAGCACGGCCCCGAGTCGAAGATAGGGCAGGCCATCAAGGTCGATATGCGTTTCTACAGTCGACTTGCGAACGCAGACACGTC
>JAEMTX010000245.1:1931-2695 GCA_016462055.1 Acidimicrobiia bacterium
CAGAGGATCTCGTCGCCGTGAGCTACCGCCCTGCGCCGAAGTCCAATTTCGTCGCAGTGGACCAGGGATCACCTGGGCAGAAGACAGCGGCGTTGCTCACGGTCGTCCTGCAGATGGGGTCATACCCTCTACTCCTTGACCAGCCTGAGGATGACCTTGAGAACAAGCTCATTCGGCACCTGGCGGTTGAGACATTGAAGAGCATTAAGAATCATCGGCAGCTCATCGTCTCCACGCACAATGCGAACGTTGTTGTGACATCCGGTGCCGAGAACGTGCTCGTGATCCGGCGCGGCGAGTTCACGCCCGCCATCGAAGCCGAGGGAACGCTGCAGACGGCCGCCGTCAAGGAGGAGGTTTGCGAGATCCTCGAAGGTGGTGAGGACGCAATCAAGACCCGATACCGTCGCTTGGTTGGTAAGTAAAGTCAGACCGACAGAGTGCGTCGTCCGAGGTACGGAATTGTCGCCCGATGCACACGACCAGCTCCCAATGTCGGACCCCCTCACTAGCTTGGACCCAATTCTTTCAGTGAGGGAGTGTGCACATGGCTGTTGTACCTGTTGCGGTATCGCGTCTGGGTGACGGGGACTCGCGCGAAGCGCAGAACGCTCGTGCTGTGAGATGGCTGCTCGACCAACCTGGAGGCTTGATAGTCGTGGTCACCCCCAGGCGCGGAGTCGAGAGTGCGAGCCTGAACCGCTTAATCGCACAGCGAGGCGTGACCCATCACGCGTGGCGCGGATACCACGGTGGTTATTTCG
>JAEMTX010000063.1 GCA_016462055.1 Acidimicrobiia bacterium
CTCCAGTGCCTGGCCCAGGAGCACTAAGCGCCGAAATTCCGTCATTCGCTCGTCCCTGCCGGGCCAACGCCTCGCCGATCAAACCTTCACGATCAAGCGGAAGCGCTGCTTCAGCCGCGATCGGCAACACGAGACCCGCATTCACCGCGCCGACCCATTCAGGGCGTGGTCCCGGATCCCAAGTGGTGGTCATTGGTTACGAAACTACGCTGCTCCCATGGCTGGCGCACCTCTGAACGATCTCGATGGCCGTGTTGTCATCATCACTGGCGGTACTCGGGGCGTTGGCCTCGGCGTGGCGCGCCACCTAGGTGCGCTTGGGGCGAAAGTTGTCATCACCGGACGCAAACCCGATCGCCTTGCCGAAACAGTTGCATTGCTTGAAACGGAGAATGTCGATTGCCTCGGTCTCGTTGCCGACGTCGCTGATCGCACACGTTCGTTCGAAGTCGTTGACGGAACCCTCACGCGCTTCGGCCGCATCGATGGCCTGGTGTTGAATGCGCAATCGTTTCGACCCGTCACTCCCCTCGTCGACGTCACCGAGAGCGACATGAATCTGCTGTTCGATACTGGCCCCAAAGGCGCGCTGTGGCTCATGCAAGCTGCGCAACCACACATGGCAAAGAACAATTGGGGACGCATCGTCACCATGGGTACCTCGATGGGCCTCACCGGCGCTGCTGGTTACGGCCCCTACGCAGCATCGAACGAAGCAATCCGTTCACTCACTCGCACTGCGGCGCGCGAATGGGGTCGTGACGGAATCACGGTCAATTGTGTTCTGCCGGCGTCGGCCGGCCACCGCGCTCCCGTGGCCGGTTCTGACCCGGCGCGTGAAGCCGCGTTTGCTGCGATGTATGACGACAACCCCGTCGGGCGTGATGGCGACGCCGTTGACGACATTGGTCCCGCAGTGGCTTTCCTGTTGAGCGATGGAAGTCGCTATGTCACCGGTCAGACTATTTCGGTCGACGGTGGCGGCATCATGCGCCCGTAACACTCAAGTGCGGAAACGCCACGCTAAGTGGCGACGGCGAGATTCAAGAAGCGCAGCGCGTTCTTCCTTTGAAACTCGAACGGTGTCAGACGGCAGTCCGTTCCACACCTCGTCGACGTGAACGAGTCGTGCTGTCGGTTCAGGCGCGTCGTCGCTGAGCGGCCAGAACCAACGCAACGTGCAGAGTCCGCGTTGACGTCCACCAGCATCGAGCCAGTTGTCGACGCCCGGATCTCGATGCGACACCACCGCACGAAGACGTCCGTCTTCGGACATTCGAAACTGGCGATCGTTCAGGCTCGTGATGCGTTCGACCGGATCAGCGAGTTCAAACCAGCCCTCGGGATAGAGCTGCAAACTCCAATACCGAGCATCGGGAACTTCGCTTTCGATGATGAGCGCTTCGTCGGGACCAAGATCCCAGAAACAGAATCCATAGCGAGCAGCAGCAAGACCCTTTTCCTGCGCAAACGATCCTTGGAACGAGTTGTCTTCGCGCATTGCTCGCTGATCGATCATGTACTGGTTCCAGTAAGTCATTGAACGTTCAACGCCAGCCGCAGCATCGGCCACCTTTGCGGCAAAATCTTCGGCAGTTACTCGCGGCAGATGATCGGGACCATCGAGACATTCAATGGTGAATGTTGCCGGTTCATCCTCGGTCCATTCGAAGTAGTACTCGCGAAGCGAACACATGACTGCGCCTTCGGGAATCGGCAACCACCCGGGTTCGGTGCCATCGCCACCGAGGAAGAACTCAAACTCATCGCCTTTGCCGATTCCGAGATCGGATCCGTTGTGCTCGGCGAGTGTTCCCCACTTCTCCTGATGCATGAAGCCGGCCCGCATTGCCAAGATGAACTCTTCGCAGGAATGCATACGACCGCTCACTCGGTACCGCTTGGTGTGATCGATGCGCGCGTGACGATAGGCATTATCAGCATTGGGGCCACCCCATTGCGTGACCAGATCGTTCTGGCGCATGAAGAACGGTCGCGCCGCATTCGGAAAACCAACAGACCATCCCAACCAACACAGCACCTGTTCGGCCATGTGGTCATAACCCTCAGCGCGCACCGCAGCGTCATCAGGAAATGGTTCCGACATCAACTGCTCGCCGACAGTTTCGAGTCGACGACAAAAGTCGCGCCACGCCGTCAGTTCAACGCTTTCGTTCGATGACATTTCGCTCTTCCCCTCAGGATCCGTGCGGACGACGGCTTGCCGCACGGATATTGCTGCGCACACAGATACCGGTGATGTTCGAAGAGAAATCCGACGCCAGCCACAAAACCGTCTGTGCCACTTCCTCAGGCTGACTAAGTCGATTCAAATCCAGATCGCCAACATGTGCCTCGATGCCGCCAGGCTGCGTTGCCAGATAGTCAAGAAGTGGAGCCGTGGCTGTCGGGCCTGGCGTTACGGCATTCGCCCGAATGCCGTAAGTCCCGTATTCCGTGGCCACCGTTTCCATGAGATTGATCACGCCCGCTTTCGCTGCGGCATAACCACCAAGGTTGTAATTACCGCCGATGCCTGCACCTGAGGACATACTCACGATTGATCCCCCACCGTTGGCGATCATGTGTGGGATCACCGCACGTGTGGCATAAAACACCGAATCGAGTGTGACCGACTGCTGAAACCGCCAGTCCGCATCGCTGAGGTCGCCGATCAGCGCCGAACGGGAGACGCCCACATTGTTGTAGAGCACATCGATACGACCATAGGAATCCACCGCGCCTTGGACCCACACATTGACGAATACTGGATCGCTCATGTCGCCAGCAACACCTGCGACAACAGCGCCAGAGGCTGCAAGTTCGCCAACGACACGGTTGAGCTCAGCGGTTCGTAGATCGTTCAACCACAACGTGGCGCCGTGCTCTGCGAACAGTCGAGCTGACGCTTCACCAATACCGGCGCCGCATCCGCTTATGAGCGCAACTTTTCCTTCAAGCATTCCTGACATAGGCCGCTAGCATCGCCCACGCATTGGGTCCTGTCACGCAGGACACCATCAATCTGGAGGAAACGTGACTGAGACCGGCCCCGCCCACACATTGCCGCAACTCGCCTCAGTTCACGATGCCACCGCGCGCCTGACCAGTCCTGGGGCTCCATTCGAAGTTGTCCAGGAAGATGTTCGTGGCGAAACCATGGATGTCTTGCGCAACCGCGCCCGTTCGCTACGCGAAATCCTCATCAACTCTTTCGAGTTCGGCGACCGCGAATCGATGATTTTCAGCGATGGCCGGCGAGTCACCTTTGCTGGGTTCGAATCCGACGTCGCGTCGGTTGCTTCGTGGCTCCAGCGTGAACACGGAATCGGCCATGGTGATCGGGTCGCCATCTGTGGCGCGAATTCCTACGGCTGGATCGTGTCGTTCTGGGCCTGCCTTTCCATGGGCGCCATCACCGTCGCCATGAACGGTTGGTGGACCGAATCGGAAATGCAACACGCAATTGATCTCACGGAGCCAAAGTTGCTGTTGTTTGATGTCAAACGCGCCGCGCGACTTTCTGGTGACGTAACCATCCCCCGGTTCGATCTCGACGAAGATCTTGAAATGATGTTGGCGTACGCGCCCGAAGCATCAATTCCCGCCAATCACATCGATGAAGACGATGCCGCCATCCTCATTTTCACCAGTGGCACAACCGGTCGACCAAAAGCCGCGGTGCTGTCACACCGAAGTGTCGTTCATTACACAACCCTGCAGAATTTCCTTGGTGCCCGCGGCATGCTCATGGCCGGTCGCGGACCATCTGAAGGACCGCCCCCCATCCGACTGGTCGTGTTCCCTTCGTTTCATGTTTCCGGCCTCGGCGCAACCGTCAACGGACTCCACACTGGCTCAACCGGCGCGTGGTTCCTCACCCGCTTCGAGGCTGACGATGTCATCGATTTCATCATCGACAACAAGGTCAACATCATCGGCGGCACCGGCACGCACATCCTTCGCTTGCTCGATAGCCCTCGTTGTGCCGAGATCCCGCCGCAACAGGTGATGTCGGTTGGTATGGGCGGCTCGGCCACCACACCCGAAATCATGCGCAGGCTTGCTAACCGCTTCCCCCATCTCGACCACACCATGTCAACCGGGTACGGCTCTACCGAAACCGGCTCACTCGTTTCGTTCGCGCCGAATTGGATGCTCGAGGTTTCGCCCGAATGCATCGGGCCCGCGCTTCCAACCTGCGAAGTGAAGATCATGGACGATGAAGGAAATGAACTTCCCGAGGGCGGCGAAGGAAACATCTGTGTACGCAGCCCACTGCTCATGACCGAGTACTGGCGTCACCCTTCTGCCAATACCGAAGCATTCTTTCCCGGTCGTTGGTTCAATACCGGCGATTTCGGTCGCATCGAAGGAGGCTGCATCTACATTGCGTCACGAAAACGCGATCTCATTATCCGCGGCGGCGAGAACATCTATCCGTTCGAAATCGAAAACTGCATCGAGGAAATGGCCGGCGTCATCGAGACAGCCGTAATCGGCGTCGACCACGACATGCTTGGTCAAGAAGTAAAGGCGATCATCGTGATTGCGCCCGACACCAACATCACCGATCTCGATGTGCACGAACACTGTAAGAAGTCGTTGTCGGTGTACAAGATTCCGGCCTATGTCGAACTTCGCACCGAACGACTTCCCCGCAATCCCAGTGGCAAGATTCTTAAGCATGTTCTTGCCGATGGAAGCGAAGCCGGATTCGTCGAGGAATAACCCTTAGGTGTCTTGCTCGTCGATAGCGGCAATCCAATTTCCAAGCGCGTCCCACAGTTCTGTCCGATTCTTCGAAATCGAATGGTTGTGGCCAGCCTCAGCAAGCACATAGGTCGTCACATCACCTGTAGAGGTGAGCAGAGCCGCAACATTGCCGATGTCCCCGGCGATGTCGTTCTCACCTAAACCGATAAACACAGGAACTTCAATCGATGCCAGAGCGGCATTCGACGAACCAGGAATCATCGACGCCAGACCACAAAGGGCCAACAACGGCCCCGAGGCCGTGGCAAGTATCTGGCGGGCTTCAGAAAGCGTTCCGGGATTCAACATCTCAGAGCTCGTCGTTGAGCCGGGAACAAGCGCAGTTCCGAATCGTTCGCGAACCAACTCAGCGAGCACGGGTTCGAGTCGGACGTAGTTGTCGGCATAGGAAAGTTCGGCCTTCGTCAGGTACTCGGGCAATCCCGCCCCGCCAAAACCGAGAAAGGCGACCGCGTCGAAAGAACGGTGATGCCACTGCGCATGTGCGACCACCAAGCCGCCCATCGAATGGCCCAGTCCGATGAGGCGCGTCGGCTCGAACAGATCCATTGCGTGCGCGACAAGTTCCGACAACGCACCATGATCAACCTCAGCGACGACCCGCGGGTTCAACGTGTAGGGATCATCAGGAACCGAACTGTCTCCCACCCCGGGGTGGTCGACAACAGCAACAGCAATACCGAAGTGATCGGCAAGATAGCGGGCCATCGACCATTCACCGGGCTGCTCCTCGGGCAGGTCGAAATAACGCCGAGTCATTCCGCCCCCGGGGAAACACACCATGAGCGGAGCGGCAGAAACGCCATCGGGGACGATCAAATCAGCGGCAATCCACTCAACCCCGTCGGGACCCAGGCCACCCACATCGAGATCCAATCGTTCCGCCCGGGCCATGGGCGCAGCGTAGGCCCCGAACCGACGGTCAACATTGTGTTGGCGATTGCCAAAAGGGTTTTGGTCGGCCAAGATGCCAGCCATGGCTGGAGTTCTGGGGGGAATCCGGGTCATTGATCTCACAAGTGGGATCTCTGGCCCCATGGCAACGATGCTGCTGTCTGATAATGGCGCGGACGTCGTGAAGGTTGAACCGCCCGGCGGTGATCTGACTCGCAACACCGAAACCGGCGCACGAGTGTGGGCCAGAGGAAAGCGCAGCATCGAACTCGACGTTCACGATGCAGCGCAACGAGAACAGCTCCTTGCCCTCATCGACCGTGCCGATGTGCTTGTCGAAAACTTCGATCTCGGTGTAAGCGAATCTCTTGGTCTCGATTGGGAAACACTTCGCGCCCGCAATCCCCGCCTTGTGATGTGTTCGATCACTCCGTACGGCCGCCATGTTGATTTCAAAAATCGTCCTGGTATCGATGCTCTCGTCGCAGCACGAACCGGTTTGCATTGGGAACAGCGCGGCTGGGTCGGTACGTCGATCGGGCGCATTTGCGGGCTACCTGTTGAACTTGAAGACCTCGACATTCCACCTGGATGTTTCGATGGTCCCGATCGCGAAGGTCCGCTTTATCCGCAGTCTCGTTGGCCGAGTCTTGGCGCGTCGTTTTTGGCATTGACGGGAATCAACGCTGCGTTGCGAGCCCGCTTACACACCGGTCGCGGCCAGTGGGTTGAAACGTCACTGCTTCAGGGTGTCTTGGTAAGCACCGCAGGCGGATGGCAACGACCGGAACATCCCGAGGCCGACGGTTACATGTGTTGGATCTTCGACCCTCGTGGAAGCAAAGGTCACTTTCAGTGCGCTGACGGAAAGTGGATTCAGAACTGGGTGCCGAACCCGTCCTTCGCTCTCGGCGTTTCTCAAGGCGACACCATCAGCGTCGATGACCGCATCAACAAACCGACAGACGACCCAACTCGTATCGGCCCGGACTACAGCGAACTCGTCGTACTCGCCCACTATCACGCTCAGATGAAAGCGGCTTACGCCAAATACCCCTCAAAAGAATGGCTCGAAGCCGCGGCACAAGTTGGCATCCCGATGCAACCAACTCGCCGACCAGAAGATGCTCTCAACGATCAGGCACTCATCGATGAAGGAATAGTTGTCACGCTTGATGACCCCGAAGTTGGCCCGATCCGCCAAGTTGGCCTTGTCTATGGAATGTCGAAGACGCCTGGCAAGGTGCAAGGGCCAGCACCAACGATCGGCCAGCACACCGAGGAGATTCTCGCCGAACTCCTGAACCCCATTGCCGCAACACCAACTACCGCATCGGGTGACTTGAAAGCACCGCTTGATGGCGTGCTTGTGCTTGATCTCGGTCTGGCGATTGCTGGCCCATTCAGCAACCAGTTGTTATCCGATCTCGGCGCCACCGTGATCAAGGTCAACACCGTTTACGACACGTTCTGGCATTCAACCCACATTGCCTATACCGCGAACCGTGGCAAACAATCGATTTCGATCAATCTCAAAGATCCGCGCGGGCTTGCTGTATTGCATGAGTTGGTCAAACGCGCCGACATCGTGCAACACAACATGCGCTACGAAGCCGCGATTCGCCTGGGCGTTGATTATGAATCGCTCGTAACAATCAAACCCGACCTCATTTATTGCCACAGCTCGGGGTTCGATAAGAGCCGCGCTCACCTTCCTGGCAATGACCAAACCGGAGCCTGCCTCGCAGGGGTCGAATACGAAGATGGCGGAATGGCCAACGGCGGAAAGCCAATTTGGAGCCTCACATCATTCGGCGACACCGGGAACGGCTTTTTGGCCGCCAATGCGATGATCCAAGCGATCTATCACCGAGAACTCACCGGTGAAGGCCAGTTCCTTTCGACATCAATTCTCGCTGCGTGTCTCCTCAACTCGTCGTACGCATGGGTCGATGCCGAAACCGGCGAAGGTGTCGACCGGCCAAAGATTGACGCTCTGATGTTCGGCACGGGTCCACGCACTCGTCTCTACGAGACGGCAGACCGATGGATCTGCCTCGCCGTTCAAAACGATGAGCAGTGGTCGGCCGTTGAACATTCGCTTGGCATCGACGGACTTTCAGTAATGGATAACGATCGCGCGATCGAAACACTCACCGGCAGCCTTCGAGCGCTCACGGCATCTGAAGCATTTCGCTTACTTGATGAGGCCGGCGTTCCCTGCGAAATCGAAGATGACCAGTTCGCAATGCGGTTATTCGACGATCCCCAGTTTCGCGATGCCGGTCTGGTCACCACCGTGGAACAAGCGCAGGTTGGTCGATTCGATCAATTCGGGCACATGTGGACATTTTCAGAAACACCAACACGCATTGCCGGCCCACCGCTCATCGTGGGTCATGACACCGTCGACATCATGAGCGAGATCGGTTTCGCTCAAGGCGATATCGATTCCCTGCTCGCTGATGGGATCGTCCTCCAATCCACCCTCCGCCAGGAGCGCGCATTATGACCACCGTCCGTCCCCCGATTTCCGACTTCGACGATGCCTTCTTTTGGGAAGGCATCAACAGTCACAAACTTCTGATCCAACAATGCGGTGATTGCAGCGTTCTTCGCCATCCACCAACACCAATCTGTGCGAACTGCGGTTCGATGAACAATCAGGCCACCGAGTCTGAAGGAAACGGAACGATTCTCACCTGGATCATTTCGCAGCATCCGACCGAACCCGATGAGGAACCACGAATCGTGATTCTTGTGCAGCTCGACGAAGGTACTCGGATCGTTTCCAACCTCGTTGATGTCGCACCAACCCACGACCAAGTTCTGAACGACAAGAGAGTCGAAGTCTGTTTCGTCGATTACGACGGCACCGTTCTCCCTCAGTTTCGTTTGGCCGAGGTGCAGTCATGAGCGGCAAACGAGCGGTCATCGCCGGTATCGGCCACACCGAGTTCTCGCAGAACTCTGGACGGTCCACGATGCAACTCGCCGCCGAAGCATCACTTGCTTCGATCCGTGATGCAGGGTTCTCCCCGGCCGAAGTCGATGGCACGGTCACGTTTTCGATGGACACAAACGACGAACTCGCACTTATTCGCTCACTCGGGGTACCGATGTTGCGCTTCTGTGCCCGCACTCGTGGTGGTGGCGGAGGCGCAAGTGCAACCGTGCAACTCGCTGCTGCCGCCGTCGAAAGTGGCCAGGCCGACGCCGTTCTCGTTTACCGAGCATTCAACGAACGTTCTGGCCACCGATTCGGCCAACCAGTCCAAGCCAACCCCGATCCCGTCTGGAACTGGGCCAGCCCGTTCAGCCTGAATACCCCGGCCAAGGTCTACTCCTTGACCTTTCAGCGCTACATGTACGAGTTCGGCCTTACGAACGAAGACTTCGGTCGCTACACCGTCGTGGCGCGTGACTGGGCCTCAACGAATCCAAATGCGCAGTTCTACGAGCGCCCAATCACGCTTCAAGACCATCAAGATTCCCGCTGGATTGTCGAACCGATCTTGCGAAAGCTCGACTGTTGCTTGGAATCGGATGGCGGTGTCGCGCTCCTCATCACAACAGCCGAACGAGCCGCCGCTCATGGATCAGACGCCGTTCCCATCCTCGCGTCATCAGCCATTCAACTTGAGGGTGGCCACGAAATGTTTGCGTACTACCACGATGACCTCTGTGAGTACCCCGAAGGTCGCGTTCTCGGCGAGCAGCTCTATCGGCAAGCCGGCATTACCGCCGCCGATATTGACGTCGCAATGATTTACGAAAACTTCAGCCCCATCGTATTTCTCCAGTTGGAGGCCTTTGGTTTCTGTGGCCGGGGAGAAGCAAGTGACTTCATCAAAGATGGTCACATCGGTCGCGGGGGCTCGCTCCCAACGAATACCAACGGCGGGCTTCTTGGCGAGGGCTACATCCATGGCATGAACAACATCGTCGAAGGCGTGCGCCAACTTCGGGGCACGTCGTCCAACCAGATCTCCGGGGCTGAGCATGTTCTCGTCAGCGCCGGCCGTAGCGGCATCATCTTGGGTCGCTGAGCGAAAGGCAAGGCATGACACTTACCGAATCAGAAATCGTCCTGAACCGCACCGGCGAACGAATCATTTCGGCCGATTCACATGTTTCGATTTCCCAAGAGCAGGTCAAGGCCAATCTTGATCCGAAGTTCCACCCCGACTACGACAAAGCCCAGCAAGCGTTTGCTGCTCGCGTTGCTGCCAACATGAGCTCGGCTCAAGTCAATGCAGATGCAATGAAGCGCAATCCTCATGCCGCGTTCACTCGTCCCGGATATCACACAGCTTCAGATCGACTCGCGGACATGGATACCGATGGCGTCGATATCGAAGTCATCTACTCCGAAGTCAGCGCGTTTCGCTATATCGGCGATATGGA
>JAEMTX010000246.1 GCA_016462055.1 Acidimicrobiia bacterium
ACCGACACCTCCTCCGGATCGCGGTGCGAACCCAACGGGTCCGCGTCGTTCGAATCCCTTCCTTCGCGTTGTCGTTTCCCTCGTCGTTGTCGTCGGCCTGTTCGGCCTTGGCTTTGGCATTCGATCGCTCATCGATAACGACACGACAACTGTGGTTCGGAGCTCAAATGCGAGCGGTCAGGTCACGACGACGGCCGTCACCATTGATCCCGGCTCGGAACCGATTGCCTACGTTGCGGCAATGGTGAGCCCATCGGTTGTGCAGATTGAAACCAGTGATGGCGTTGGTTCTGGCGTTGCGTACGACACAGATCTGTTCATCACGAATGCTCACGTCGTGGGAACTTCCGCGACAGTGACAGTTCGAGATTCACGCGGAACTGCAGTGAAGGGCCAGGTTCTTGGCGCCGATACCGGGACCGATATCGCAGTTGTTCGCGCTGCTGGGCTTCAAGCCCCGCCAGCGAAATTGGCGAACGACAAACCACAGGTTGGGCAGATTGCCGTTGCGGTTGGTAGTCCATATGGCCTTGAACAGACGGTGACCTCGGGCATCGTTTCAGCGGTGAACCGACCGGTGCCCAATGAAAAGAGCGTCGTGATCAACATGATCCAGACCGACGCTTCCATCAATCCCGGCAACTCGGGTGGTGCGCTAGCGAATCGCAACGCCGAGATCATGGGCATTAACTCCTCGATCTACAGCCAGACGGGTGAGAACACGGGTATTGGTTTCGCCATTCCGATCTCGACCGCCAAGCGTGTTGCGGACCAACTTGCTGCAGGCAAGACCGTGGCTCGAGCGGGACTCGGGCTCAGTGGTCCGAGCACGACACCTTCGGGTAGCGCTGGTGCTTATGTCCAAAGCGTCACAAGCGGCGGCGCCGCCGACAAGGCTGGCATTAAATCGGGCGACCTCATCGTTGCTGTCGACGGGGTGCCGGTGCGCAGTTTTGATGAACTGAGGGGCATGGCCAGTGGCTATAACCCTGGCGAGAAGGTTGTCGTCGAGATCAATCGAGACGGCAAGGTTCTCAATGTCGACGTAACGCTGGGCACGCTGAAGTAACAAGCGGTGCCGCAACGCCCGGATGGGCCCGAAGGGCGGCCCACTAGGCTCGTTAGCCCATGACTGTGATTCTCATCATCGTTGCCGTCGTCATCGTCCTTGGCCTGATCGTCGGACTCGGATTCATTGCTCCTCGGAATCGCCGAGGGTCTCTGGAACCGCCGTCAAAGCGCCGCACCCTGGTCGAAGACCGCGTTGCTCCCCCTGAAGAGGTTGAGCGTGCGGTACGGGTCGAAGCAGAGGTCGCTGCTGATCTTGCGACCCATGTTCCGGTCGATGACGTTGTCGTCGAAGTCGTCGAAGCTGCCGAATTCGTCGAAGAAAAGGTTGTCGAGGAAACGGTCGTCGAAGCGGTTGCTGAACGTCCTCGTTTCCGCGACCGTCTGGGAAAAGCCCGTGCTGCGTTGTCTGGCGCAATGGGTTCTATCGCAGGTCGCTCGAAGATCGATGCCGAGACGTGGGATGAACTCGAAGAAGCACTCATCCTTGCCGATGTCGGTGTTGGATCGACTCAAGAACTTCTCGATCACCTACGCGCGCGAGTGAAAGTCGATGGACTTTCGAATGGCGAGGAACTTCTTGGCGCGCTCAAAACTGAGATGGCCGATCGATTGAGTGGCTTTGATCGCGAACTCAAACTCTCTGGTGATTCCGGCCCCACTGTGTGGCTTTTTGTTGGCGTTAATGGGGTTGGAAAGACGACCACAATCGGAAAGCTTGGTGTTCGCGAGGTACGAGAAGGTCGAACTGTGCTGATGGCGGCTGGCGATACGTTCCGTGCCGCAGCGGCAGAACAACTTGGAATGTGGGCCGAACGCGCAGGAGCCGAATTTGTTCGAGGGAACGAGGGCGGCGACCCAAGTGCAGTGATTTTCGACGGCGTCGAAGCCGCAAGCGCCCGCACTATCGACCTTGTTCTTGCCGATACTGCTGGACGCCTTCATAACAATGTGAATCTCATGGAAGAGCTCAGCAAGGTGCGTCGTGTTGCCGATAAGGGCGATGGGACCGTCACCGAAGTTCTTCTTGTTATCGACGCGACCACTGGCCAGAACGGTCTGGTCCAGGCCAAGCAATTCACTGAAGCGGTTGAACTCACTGGCGTGGTGCTCACCAAACTTGATGGATCAGCTAAGGGTGGGATCGTCATTGCAATTCACGATCAACTTGGTATTCCTGTGAAGTTGGTCGGACTTGGCGAAGGCGCCGAAGACCTTGTTTCATTCGATGCACATGAATTTGTGGAGGCATTGTTCGCATGAAAAAACTCATAACATTTCCGGTTCACATTGCGTGGCGAGCAATCGTCCTCCCCGTAAAGGTGCTCACTGCGTCACTGGGGCTCACCTTTCGTGCTGGGTTCAAAGTCGGAGCGCTGCCAGTGAAGGGAAGCGCGGCGGTCACACGTGCCCTTGGCTGGAAAATCGTTGGCGCCGTCACCGTTGGAGTGGTGATTGGCATTGTCATCGGTCGTCAGATCGGACTGATGTCGCATAACCATGATCAGGACCATGACCATGACACTGACTTCGTGTTTGATGGCGCAACCAACGAGGTCGCAGCCTGATGTTCGAGTCACTTTCAGACAGGTTTGAGTCTGTCCTCGG
>JAEMTX010000247.1 GCA_016462055.1 Acidimicrobiia bacterium
CGTATGGCCGCATCAACGATTACGGTTTCATCGAGACGCCCTACCGTGCCGTTCACCGCACGGTGCCGATCACTGCAAACACTGATCCGCACGAATTGGTTGGCAGGCAAATTGCTGTCGATGCGCGCGGGCGCGTTCCATCCGCGGTTGCTTCGATTTTCGAGTCGAGCACGGTGGCCCCGCTCGTATCGATTGTCGCTAGCCGACCAATTGAGGTTGACTCCACGCTCGCGAGTGCTTTGGTTGCCTCTGCGTCGGACCATGGCGACTTTGAGTTGCCGGTCAGATCGTATGTGAAGGGCGCCGACGATATTCGGTACCTCGCGGCCGACGAGGAAGAGGTCTATTACATCGCGCAGGCGAACACTGAGATTGACGGCAATGGAAACATTGTTCAGTCGACGGTTGTGGTGCGTCACGTCGGTGAGTTCGAGACTGCGCCAGCAGAGCGTGTGAACCTCCTTGACGTCTCGCCCAAGCAGTTTGTCTCGGTCGCAGCAGCGCTCATCCCGTTCGTTGAGCACGATGATGCGAACCGCGCATTGATGGGTGCGAACATGCAGAGGCAGGCCGTGCCGCTGCTGCGACCTGAGGCGCCACTTGTCGCAACTGGGGTTGAATTTCAGGTGGCCAAGGACTCCGGCCAGGTTGCGATTGCGAAGGCGACTGGTGAGGTTGTGAGTGCAACCGCTACCGAGGTGGTGGTGGTGGACCACGATGGTCAGCCTCACCGGCACGCCCTGCGTAAGTTTGTGCGGTCGAACCAAGGTACCTGCATTAACCAGCGCCCCATCGTGTCAAAGGGCGATCACGTTGTGGCTGGCCAGCCGATTGCGGACAGCATGTCCACCGATGGTGGCGAACTTGCTCTTGGTCAGAATGTGCTGTGTGCATTCATGTTCTGGGAGGGTGGCAACTTCGAGGACGCGATCCTTCTTAGCAAGCGGCTGGTTCAGGACGACAGGTTCACCTCAATTCACATCGAGAAATACGAGGTTGAGGCGCGAGACACCAAGCTTGGGCAAGAGGAAATCACAAGGGATATTCCGAATGTTGGTGAGGATGCCCTGAGGCATCTCGATGACGATGGGATCATCTACGTTGGTGCCGAAGTTCGGGCTGGCGACATTCTTGTCGGAAAGATCACGCCGAAGGGCGAGACCGAGCTGACCGCTGAAGAGCGTTTGCTTCGGGCTATCTTCGGCGAGAAGGCGCGTGAGGTTAAGGACACTTCGCTTCGCGTCCCCTCAGGTGAGTACGGCAAGGTTGTCGACGTCAAGAAATTCAAGCGTGATGACGCCGGCGCTGGCGAGTTGCCTGCCGGTGTTCACGAGATGGTCCGGGTGTCAATTGCGGTCAAGCGTAAGTTGACCGAAGGTGACAAGATGGCCGGCCGCCACGGCAACAAGGGTGTCATCGCGAAGGTCATGCCCGTTGAGGACATGCCGTATCTCGAGGATGGCACTCCGGTCGACATTATCCTTAGCCCGCTTGGCGCACCGTCGCGAATGAACATCGGCTCAATTCTCGAGACACATCTTGGCTGGGCGGCGTCGGCGCTGGGGATCAAGGTCGCCTCGCCGGTCTTTGATAGCGCAAAGGAGAGCCAGATCGAGGATCTCCTCCAAGAGGCCAAGAATGTTGCTCTGGCGGCGCAGGAAGGCGAGGATGTTGGCCGGCCGTCGGTCTTCAACCCCAACGGCAAGGCACGTCTCTACGATGGCCGGACTGGTGACGCATTCGATCAGGATGTCTGTGTCGGGTACATCTACATGCTAAAGCTTGCCCATTTGGTTGAGGACAAGATCCATGCGCGCTCCACCGGGCCGTATTCCCTCATCACTCAGCAGCCGCTCGGTGGGAAGGCTCAGTTCGGCGGTCAGCGATTTGGTGAGATGGAAGTTTGGGCGCTTGAGGCATATGGTGCGGCGCACATTCTTCAGGAGCTGCTTACCGTCAAGTCTGACGATATCGTTGGTCGGGTGAAGACCTACGAGGCCATCGTCAAGGGCGAACCGATCATGGAACCGGGCGTGCCGGAGTCCTTCAAGGTTCTCATGAAGGAGCTGCATAGCCTTGGTCTCGCAGTTGAGGTCCTCAACGAGAATGAGGAAGAGATTCCTCTGATTGATGACAGTGGCGGGGATTCGCTCCCTGAGCTTGGCATCAACCTTGAAGGGTTTGAGGACCGTGATTGATCTGCGCGTCGATGTGAAGGGAAACTGACCGTGGAAGTCAACGATTTCAACGCTATCCGCATCGGCATTGCGTCGCCGGACCTGATCCGTTCGTGGTCATACGGCGAGGTCACCAAGCCGGAGACCATCAATTACCGGACACTCAAGCCTGAGAAGGACGGGTTGTTCTGTGAGCGCATCTTCGGTCCCACCAAGGACTGGGAGTGCTATTGCGGCAAGTACAAGCGGGTTCGGTTCAAGGGCATCGTGTGCGACAAGTGCGGCGTCGAAGTCGCCCGGGCGAAGGTCCGTCGCGAGCGCATGGGCCACATCGAACTCGCATCGCCGGTGAGTCATATCTGGTATTTCAAGGGAACACCGAGCCGTATTGGTGTCCTGTTGGATATCTCTCCCCGAAATCTCGAAAAAGTTCTGTACTTCGCGTCCTACATCACGATTTCCGTGGATGCCGAGGCGCGCCAGCGGGCCATTGAGG
>JAEMTX010000248.1 GCA_016462055.1 Acidimicrobiia bacterium
GCGAATGCCGCGCTGACTTCTCCCGGATCGACCACCTGGCCATGGCCGATCGACCATTGGCCGACATCCGTGCCGAGTTTGGTGTCCTCACCCCAACCAACCCGAACGATGGTCATCACCTGTTCTGGTAGACACAGGTAGCGGGCGGCAGCGTGCAAGTTCGCATGAGAAAGCGTGTGGATATGCCATTGCTTGTTTCACCTGAACTTGTTGAACCGATGGTCCGTGGGCTCGTTGGAGCTATTGATGTAGACGGCGGTGCAACGGATGAGCAACTCGCGGTGTTGCGGGCGATTACCGCTCACTTATGGCAGCGACCAGACCTTGATCCAGCCGGCCTTTCACCGTTGTCGCCAGTGGAGGTCGCATCCGCCATCACGACTGCTGGTGCTCGTCGTCGATTTGGTGAAGTCATGTTCACGCTTGAAATGTGTCGGCATCCGCTCACTGACGAGCAAGTGCGAGTCACGGAGTCCTACAGCGAAGCGTTGGGTTCATCGCCCGAAGAAGTGCAAATCTTCCGCACCGCCATTGACGAGGGCGTGGAAAAAGCAAAAAGTGATTTTGATCGGTTTTTCAACGCGTTCGCAGTAGATCGTTCTGAGGTCGCTTTCCGCGACCGAGCAGTAGAAACCCCGAAACTCGATCCTGAACTTCAAGAGCGCATCGAACGTTTTCACACGTTGCCCGAAGGAACCGTCGGTTGGTCGCTCAGCGAGTTCTACCGAACCTATGGATTTGCGGTTCCCGGAACCGAAGTAACGCCGAATACGTATCTGTATTTTGATCACGACATGATCCACGTGATCTCGGGCATTGCTCCGACGGGTCCAGGTGAGATTGCCCTTGGCGCATTCCAAATGGCAATGGATGACAACCCCGTGAATACGTTTGCGTTCTTTTCTCCGTTGGTGGTGCACGAGGCGGGGTTGGGAACAATCGATGACATCGTCGAAAGCGAGTACACATTGTCGAGGCCGGGGGCTGCGGAACTCCTCGGCCAGGAATTTGAGCGTGGGGCGAAAACCACAGGAGATTTTGCGTTTGTCGATCATCTCCTCTTGGCGGAACGCCCGCTCGAAGAGGTTCGGCGGGAATTCGGGGTGGTCACTCCTGACGATCCGAACGATGGTCACCATATTTTTTGGTGACTGACGGCCGAATGGGGCCTGATCGGGGGCTCCCGGTAGAGTTCGAATTCGTTCTTGGAGGGCTGAGATGGCCAATAAGTGGTTTGAGACTGTTGCCGTGGCACAGCGCCGGGCCGAGAAGCGTCTGCCGAAGTCGGTCTATGGCGCCATCATCGGTGGTGCCGAAAAGGGCTTGTCGCTGAATGGCAACCTGACCTCGTTCGACCAACTCGGACTCGCCCCGCATGTCGCCGGTCTTCAGGCCGAACGTTCGATGAACACCTCGGTGTTCGGTCTCGATATTTCGATGCCCGTCATCATTTCGCCCACTGGCGTGCAGGCCGTGCATCCCGATGGTGAAGTTGCCGTCGGTCGCGCCGCCACCAACCGGGGCATCCCGATGGGTCTCAGTTCCTTCGGTAGCAAGTCGATGGAAGAAGTTGCTGCGGTGAACTCGCAGTTGCTCTTCCAGATGTACTGGAGCGGTGGCCGCGATGTCATGGTGCAGCGCCTCGAGCGCGCCAAGGCCGCCGGCGCTAAGGGCATCATCCTCACGCTCGACTGGACCTTCTCGAACGGTCGCGACTGGGGTAGCCCCTGGATCCCCGAAAAGCTCGATCTCAAAACGATGATCAAGTTGTCGCCGCAAGCGCTTTCGAGGCCCAAGTGGCTCATCGCCTATCTCAAGACCGGCAAGCTTCCCGACCTCAGTGCGCCGAACATGGCCCATCCCGGACAGAAGCCGCCCGCATTCTTTGGTGCGTACTACGAGTGGATGCAGATGCCGCCTCCCAGTTGGGAAGACATCGCATGGTTGCGTTCGCAGTGGGACGGACCATTTGTCGTCAAGGGTGTGTGCCGCGTCGACGATGCCAAGCGTGTTCGCGATCTTGGTGCCACGGGCCTTTCCGTTTCGAATCATGGCGGCAACAACCTCGACGGAACACCGTCGCCAATTCGTGTGCTGCCGGCGATTGTTGCTGCGGTTGGCAACGACATCGACGTTGTGCTCGACGGCGGTATTCGTCGTGGCAGTGATGTTGTGAAGGCTGTTGCTATGGGGGCGAAGGCCGTGATGATCGGTCGTGCGTACCTTTGGGGCCTTGCTGCTAACGGTCAAGCCGGTGTCGAAAACGTTCTCGATATCCTGCATGGCGGCATCGATTCATGCCTGCTTGGCCTGGGCAAGTCACACATCAGCGAACTCACGCCCGACGACGTCATCGCCCCGCGCGACTTCTTCGTCACTCTCGGCGACAAGTAACAAACTTCGACGCTGGTCGCGTCAGAGGATTGAAACGGGAATGCGCTTTTTGCCGAAGCCGATCGGCTTCGAGTGATCCTTGCTGACGCCGGGGCGAATCGCGCCACCGTTTGCTTCAAGTTCGGCAAGTGCCGTTTCGCCATGTCCGAACACGCATTCCGGATCGGGAGCGTCGAGCGGAAGACCGGTGAAGAACTTGGTCGCCATACAACCGCCACCGCAGGCGTCGTAGCTGCCACATGATCCGCAGGCACCCGGGTTGGTGGGCTCGCGCA
>JAEMTX010000249.1 GCA_016462055.1 Acidimicrobiia bacterium
CGGCAGCAATGACGACTCTGGGAATTGCCGCGACGGCATTCAGCGCTTCAAGGAAGAGTCGTCCGATCGCGCGAGCCTCGTCAGGTCCAGCAAACTCCGAGATATCGGCGCCGGCGGCAAAAATGCGATCGCTGCCGACAACTACTACCGCTCCGGGCGGATTCGCCGTCAGCGATTCCGCGGCCACGCGCAATTGTCGCAAAACTTCTGACGACAGCGAGTTGACCTTGCCGTTCTGTAGCCGGAGTACCGCGACACCGTCATCTCTGCGTTCAACTGCAACCAGTGCCTCTGTCATGGACAGCGACCCTACCGGCTCACCCACGAATAATCAGCGAACGAGCGCCTGCGCCTCCACAACCTTTATGGGAAATTCCGCCGTTCTTGTCAGCGTGCCAAGCGGTTCACCACCCAGTTCGCTTGAGGTCCATTCGGCGCCCCATGTGACGGTGACCCGCACCCATTCGACTCCCCCACTCGACCACATCGACGAACGGCTGAACGTGTGGGTACATCCGGACCACTGCTCCGAAGGTCGACGCCCAATGTCGTAGGCAATTCCCTGATCACACCAAATTCTCGAGCCATCTTCGAATTCCCATAACGAGGTTTCAGGCCATGCACTCACGCTTGCCCAAACATCGCCTATCGATGCGCTTGCCCTGACTCGCTCCCATGGCTGCTCAAGCCACATCCACATCGGCAGACCAACCAACTGCGCGCCGGGCGGGTTGACCACAGGGATTGGATCAGGAAGTTCAAGTCGACGACGAGCCTCATCGATGGCACGAGCAGTTGCACCAGCGCCGCCAAACGGATCGCCAGGCTCGAAAGCGACATACCGCGCATGAACGCGAACACCATCCACGTCAGTGCAACCGAGGATGTAGAACTCACCGCGAACAGGATTGACCGGGCCCGAGACCCAATCGACAACTGGAGTCGGATCAAGAACCGACATCACCGGGGCAACGACTGCGTAATACCCACAGCGCCAACGCGCTCCTCCCGAAGTACTTGATCGCCACGAACTCAAGGTTCCATCTCGGGTCACAACCACAATCGCTTCGGGTACTCCGTTGACAATTCTCCCGATCGCTTCGCCCCCGCCCGCAGAGGCATTGAGCACAAGATCGCCACCAGTGAGCGACACAGCCAAAATCACCATCAAACAGATCGTCCGTCGACGCACGCGCACCTCCAAGTAGCGAAGGGTGGGCACGATAACGACAGCGCCAACAATGATCTAGAGCATCACCGCGATTCAGGTCAGATGACCTACGCCAAAGAACTCAGTCGAGCAAACTGTTCGCAGCGGCCCATGGGTCTAGGCGGAGCGCAGCAATGTCATCACTCGCTCGACGCCATGCTTCTCCCGAGGCCAACTCTTCAACGCGCGCCACCATCAATGAATTCACGATGCGTCGGAGTTCTTGTTCACGTCGCAACGCACGACGACGTTCGAATTCTCCACTCGCACGCGACCATTCACCATGTTGCTGAATTGCAGCCCACAATTGCGCAGATCCCACGCCTTCAGTCGCAATCGTTCGAATGACCGGCGGGCGCCATTGCGACCCCGATCGCAATGACAGCATCCGCTCAAGATCGGAAACGGTTTCATCGACGCCAGCACGATCAGATTTGTTGACGACGAAGATGTCAGCGATTTCCATCAGGCCGGCCTTGTTCGCTTGCACGGTGTCGCCCCAGCCTGGATTCACCACAACGATCGTCGTGTCTGCCTCTCCAGCAATCTCGACTTCGACCTGGCCGACGCCCACCGTCTCGATCAGCACCCATTCCATTCCCACTGCATCAAGAACTCGAGCAGCGTCAGGAACAGCAACAGAAAGCCCACCGAGGTGACCACGTGTCGCCATTGATCGAATAAAGACCTCGTCATCGAGAACGTGTTCGTCCATGCGAACGCGATCTCCCAATATCGCTCCACCAGTGAATGGCGACGACGGATCGATGGCCAGCACACCAACGGCAACATCGGCAGAACGCATTTCACGCACAAGCGACGAGGTGAGCGTTGACTTTCCTGCACCGGGTGCTCCGGTAATGCCGACTGTGGTTGCCCGACCAACAAGCCCGTAGGTGACTTCACTCACTGATCGAGCCTCGGCACCTCCCCGCTCAACCTTGGAAAGCAGACGCGCCAGCGCAGAGCGATCGCCGGAGCGTGCGGCATCGAGAAGTGTCGCCGGTTCAGCGTCGGCAGACGAGGTCATGTCTCCACGCTAGGACAGCAACCGCCAACGGACAGGACTGAGTTCCCCAGGCGCACGGAGGGAACCACGCTCGATCAAAGAGAGACTGGGGTCTCGCCAATGACGTGATTCGCTGCGCCTGCGTCAATAACTTCCGTTACGCCCGGCACCCGATCGATGAGAATGCGCTCAAGTCCGGCCTTGAGCGTGACCGTTGATGCAGGACATGACACGCAAGCGCCAATGAGTTCAACCGTCACGAGGCCGGTCTCTTCATTGACATCGTGCAGAAGGACATCGCCATTATCGGCCTGAATAGCCGGGCGGATGACTTCGATGACCTTCTCTACCTGTTCACGCACAGAGCGAGTCTATGGAACCGGAGCCCCAGCGCCACACCCGAGCGATTGGCCCACAGTTGCCGTGCGAGACTCAGGCTGTGATC
>JAEMTX010000250.1 GCA_016462055.1 Acidimicrobiia bacterium
CCCACAGGCCAACGCGTCCAAGATTCATATCTGCACCATAGGCAACGACAGCAGGTCGTGACGAGGTCGGCTCTACACTCAGGGTCGTGCTGACAAACCCCGTCGATTCGCCTGATGAGGCAAGTTCCCCGCTAAATGCGAAGGCGGCGCGCGCTCGTCGAATCAACCCTGGGATGGCAATCGCTGGCGGAATTGCAATTGCTGGTTGTGTCGTCGTCGGCATCGTCGACCCGAACAAAACGCAGATGTTCCCCGCCTGTGCCTTCAAGGCGATGACCGGGCTTGATTGCCCCGGTTGCGGAATGACTCGTGGACTCCATGCGCTCCTCAACGGAGACCTAGTGCGAGCCATGAGCCACAACGTTTTACTCGTCGTCATTCTTACGACAAGTGCGGCGTGGCTTAGTTGGAATGCGATTGCTCGGCGCACCGGCAAGCGCCAACTTCACTTTGCCTTCAAACGCAACTCCTGGATCGCAATCGGAGTCGCAGTGTTGGCGTTCTGGGTTGTGCGCAACCTTCCCTGGGCCCCGTTCAACTGGCTGGGTGCAGGCGAGTAAGAACTTTTCCTGAGTGTCAGTCAATTCGGCGCATCTGCGCTCGATACAACTTGCCTCGTTCGGCGTAATCACGAACGGCGATTTCTTGAATGAAGGGTTGGTTCGGGCCGACCTCACGCAACTTGGCAGGTACTCCGAGTGCCATCATGCCGGTTGGCACTTCCATCCGATTCGGCACTACGGCGTTTGAACCTACGAGCGAACCAGACCGAACAATCGCTTCATGAAGGACAACCGAGCCGTTACCGACAAGTGAATTGCTTTCGATCGTGCAGCCTTCGAGGTGAACGATGTGACCGATCACGCAATCGTCGCCAACAATTGTTGGTCTCGTTGGAATGCAATGGATCACGGTTCCGTCTTGAATCGAGGTTCGTTCCCCGATACGAATACCGCCGTTGTCGCCGCGCAGAACCGCACACGGCCAAATCGTGCTGTCGGCACCAATGGTGACGTCGCCAATAACAACAGCGTCGGGATGTACCCACGCATCGGGATGGATGTCAGGGACCATGTCTCCGAGTGCGTAAATCGCCATGATTTAGAACGCCACCCGACCGTAGCCACCACGGAAGAACACGAGTGCTCCGCCTTCATGTTTCACATCAAGATCGGTGACAGCACCGAGGACGATGTCGTGATCGCCACCATCGAGAACAGAGTGCAGGTCGCAATCGATGTATGCGAGTACACCGTTGAGAAGCGGCGCTCCATTCGCTGATCGCTTCCAGCCAATTTCAGAAAACTTGTCGTCAGCCTTTGACCCGAAAACGCGACTGATGTCCTCTTGGTCGTCAGCGAGAATATTCACGCAGAACTTGCCGGCTTCACGAAGCTTGGCCCAACTCGCAGAAGTCTTCGACGCGCTGAAAAGTACAAGAGCGGGATCGAGCGACACCGACGTAAACGAACCGATCGCCATGCCAGCGGGTCCATCGTCAGTCATTGCCGTAATGACAGTGACGCCAGTGGGGAAATGTCCGAGCACCTGGCGATACTTGGCACTATCAAAAGGAGTTGTCTTCGAATTCTCGCTCACAAGGGCGAGATCTTAGGCGAGGGTGATGGTCAGTCCCTCGTATGCGGCAGTAATCGAATCGACGCCCAATCCCCGTCCGGTTTCCTGCGCTTCGGCAAGAAGTCGGTCGAGCATGTCATCGTCGTGGCTCGGATCGTGATGGAACAGCACTAACTGCCCAACCTCTGTTGCCGCGGCAACACGAACGGCGTAGCCAACTGTGCAATGACCCCACGCAGGCTTACGTAAATATTCCTCGGGCGTGTATTGCGCATCGTGGATGAGCACATCGACGCCCTGACAGAGTTCAAGAACGGACGGTTCGATCGAAACGCCATCGGCGGGTTCTTGATGATCACTCACATAGGCCACAGAGAAACCATTGCGCTCTACGCGGTAACCGAAGGTGGTGTCGGTATGAGGAACTTCGAGTGCAGTGACTTTGGCGCCCGCAATTTCATGAACACCTTTTTCAAGGGTGAAGAATGAAATCTTGCTCGGAAGATCCTGACGAGTAACCGGGAAAAATGGTGGCCGCATCAAATCGTCGAATGCCTGAGCAAAACCAACACCATCGTGAGATGGCCCGTAAACATCGAGCGTTGATCCGGCTAGAAGTAGGGGCTGACAGAACGGAAGACCTTGGACGTGGTCCCAGTGCAAATGCGTAACTAACGCGTGGGCGTGCAGTTCTTCCCCGGGTTTCTGGTCTGCGCCGAAGTAACGCACGCCGGTGCCGAGGTCGAGGAGGATCGGATCGAAATCCTCGTCGCGGAGAACAATGCTCGCGGTGTTCCCGCCGTAACGCGATGTGCTTTCGCCGGCGCACGGTGTTGAACCTCTCACTCCGTAGAACGTGATTTCCACTGCCCACCTCCTCCCCTGCAAGAACGAACTTCGAACGTTAGGACAAGGGCCAAACGAAATGAAGGGTTAGTGACATGTCTCACACCTCCCCGATTCTCGCTACCTTCGGTAAATGGAGATCAACGCCACCACCATCGAAACAAGCGAACTCACCTACGGGTGCCTCACCGCCGGCGATTCAGGCCCGCTTGCCCTTTGCCTCCACGGGTTTCCCG
>JAEMTX010000064.1:0-1272 GCA_016462055.1 Acidimicrobiia bacterium
CGTTCTGCATCCCCCACGGTGGCGGTGGTCCCGGAGTCGGGCCAGTTGGAGTCCGTTCACACCTGGCTCCTTACTTGCCGAATCACCCGGTCATTACGACCGCCGGCCCTGTTCGAGATGCTTCTGTTGCCGGCCCCTTCGTTGGAGCTGTCTCGTCAGCCCCATACGGTTCAGCGAACATCTTGACTATTCCGTGGGCGTATATCTCCATGATGGGTCCAGCCGGCCTGGAACGCGCAACACACGTTGCCATCCTCAATGCCAACTACGTTGCTCGGCGTTTGCAAGATGCGTATCCGATTCTTTATACGGGCCGCGACGATCTTGTCGCTCACGAATGCATTCTCGATCTCCGTCCAATTACAAAAGAAACAGGCGTAACTGTCGACGATGTCGCCAAACGCCTCATCGATTACGGATTCCACGCTCCGACCATGTCGTTTCCTGTGGCCGGGACACTCATGGTGGAAAGCACCGAGAGCGAAAACCTTGCCGAGCTCGACCGTTTCTGCGACGCAATGCTCGCGATCCGATCAGAGATCGATCGAGTTGTCGCCGGAGAATGGCCAGAAGACGACAATCCCCTTCACAACGCTCCGCATACAGCAGCAGATCTCACGGCTGACTCTTGGACGCACCCGTACACACGAGAATGCGCTGGTTGGCCCAATGGTCATGTCGCTGCTCGCTATTGGCCACCCGTCAGCCGTATCGACGGAGCGCACGGCGATCGCAATCTGGTGTGCTCATGTCCGCCAATTGGGGCCTTCGCCGAGAACTAATTACTTGACGAACGGTGGCTTTACGACACGAGCTTCGAGTTTCGTGCCGCGTACATCGATTTCAAAAACATCGCCCTCTGCCGATTCAGGGGGGAGAAAGCCGAGCGCGATCCCATGACCAAGCTCGGGCGAGAAGTTGCCGCTTGTCACCACTCCGACGGCGACGCCTTCGCGCAAAATGGGAGATCCCTCTCGAGGTGGTCGGCGACCTTCAGTCACGAGACCGAACAATCGGCGCGAGATGCCGCGTTCACGTTCAGCGGCAAGAACATCCGAACCGCGAAACGGTCCCTTGTCGAATCTCACTGCCCAGTCCAGACCCGCCTGGAGCGACGTAATTCCTGATCCGAGTTCGTGGCCATGCAAGGGCAATCCTGCTTCGAGGCGCAGCGTGTCTCTTGCACCAAGACCGGCGGGAATCACACCTGCAGAAACGATGGCATGCCAAAGTTGTTCAGCATGGGCGGCCGGAACGGCAATCTCGACGCCG
>JAEMTX010000064.1:1282-7926 GCA_016462055.1 Acidimicrobiia bacterium
CCATTCAAGGCTTCGCACATCGAAACGATCGATCGATGCAATTGCTGGATCAAGTGTGGCGAGCAATGTGCGCGCAAGAGGGCCCTGCACTGCGAGGATTGCCCGTTCAGAGGTGACGTCTGCTGCTTCGACAGAAACCCCGCCCATGGACTGCGCAATTTCCTCGATTGCCCCGGTGACACGATCGGTGTTTGATGCATTTGGCATCACATCGAAGGTCTCAGGGTCGACCCACCAAATGATGATGTCGTCAACCACCGAAGCTGTCTTTTCGTCGAGCAGGTGGGTGTATTGCGCTCGGCCTGGGGTCACCCGATTGAGGTCATTGGTAAAAGCGCGCTGCAGTACCTCGAACGCACCGGGACCAGTAACTCGCACTGTGCCGAGATGAGAGACGTCGAATACGACTGCGCTGTGACGGCATGCTCGATGTTCCGCCAACGTTCCGTCAGCGTAGGAAAGGGGCATGTCCCAGCCACCAAACGGAACCATCTTGGCGCCGATCGAACGATGGACTTGATCGAGAGGAGAAAGGCGTTCAGTCACGCTCCGACCCTAGTTTCAGCCGAAGGTCGTCAGACCACGTTCGCCACGACAGGAACTGCCTGCGTCGCAGTAGGGAGATCTTCGACTGGAGAACGCAGTTCGCGGATGCGCGCATCCATCTCGTCTCGAACCCCACCAAGCGGAAGAATATTCAGTACACCTTGGCCGTTATGAATCAGATCAATCAGTTCTCCGTCGGACTGGATGACCACCGAAGTTGAACCTTGAATGACGAGATTCGCAGAAGTGATCTCCTGGCCGAGGATGTCTCGCAGATAGCTAAAGATCTCGCGAACGTTCTCGAGTCGAATACCTGCATCGAGAAGGCTTTTGATGACCTTGAGCTCAAGAAGGTCGGTGTATCCGTACCGGCGACGACTCCCACTGCCTGCAGCGTCAGTGACTGTTGGGCGAACGAGGTCGGTCCGAGCCCAATAATCGAGTTGGCGGTAACTAATTCCGACGATCTCGGCCGCTTTGGCCCCGCTGAAGCCTTGGTCGGCGACGCGCTCGTTCTTGATTCCCATGGAAACTCCCAGAGACAACGCGCAACAGAGTGCCACGCAACGGGATCGGCGTTGATCCCACGGATAACAACGGCGAAATTACGCCGGTGTGAGGACCGCTGACCGTACAACTCAGCGCGCACGACGTCAATGGTTGTCGATTTTCCTTCTCAGGACGCGAAATCCTCAGGATTTACGTTGTCGATGAAGGCTCGAAACTCCTCGACTACGTCTCCCCCGTCGCCGCTGTCGTCGGTGTCGTCGTCAGGAAGGAGGCCGGCCTCCTCGAGCACAGAATCAGATGCCCATACCGGGCAATGGAATCTGAGGGCCAGCGCGACAGCATCGGACGGGCGTGCAGAGAGACGCGATTCGGCATCGCCAACCTTGAGGATGAGCTCTGCGTAGAAGGTGCTTTGCTCAACACGTGTGATCTCGACTGCTGTAAGCGACGCCCCGAGATGTTCGATGGTCTCGCAAAAGAGATCGTGGGTCATGGGCCGAGGCGTAACAACACCGTCGAGCGCGAATCCGATCGCTCCGGCTTCGGCTTGACCGATGAAAATCGGAACCAACCGCCCTGCTCCAGCGACCTCGCGCAAAACAAGCACGGGCGCGTTGCCCGGAATGTCTACTCGTACAGCGACCACTTCCATCTCAATCACTTCGTAACCCTACCGCCGAAGATGGCGTTTTGAACCCCTTGATCAGGCCTGACCGAGATAATCCCGAAGCGAGGCCCGCACCATGACCGCCCGTAAATCGTCAGCCAATTCCGCCAGTTCCTCAAGCATCTCCACAGCCTCGTCGCGAGCTGCTGCACGGCGCTGTTTAAGGAGTGGCGTGATCAACTGCTCGAAAAGTCCTGCCTCGCGATCAGCCGAAACCTTGTACATCCGAAGGTGCCGCGGCTCGATGCCGAATCGAGCGAATCCGGCGGCCAAACGAGCGACAACCAGTGCCTCTTCATCGTAGTAATCGACGTGGCCCATTGAGCGAATCTTGAGCAATCCGAACCGTTCTAAGTCGGTGACCCCTGACGCACTGAGGCCGCTCTGAACACACAGTTCCTCAACAGTGAGCGCCAATGACGGAGCATCGGGCTCGACCTCTCTTGTGGGTACCGGAGTCGGTTGGCCTTTTGTATGCCCGGTGGGATGGCGCTTGCTCCCGCGCGGAGTGAGTGCCGGTGCTTCGTTGGGCCCTTCGACCAAGCTTGCAACTGCGCGAGCCCGATCCTTGGAAGTTCCTTCGCCATTTTGCGGCCGATTCGAATCCGAGGCAGCCGCAGACGATTGCGGGTCACTCCCCGACGTGCCGTTCCGTGCACCGTTTGTATGAGTTTCAACCGAGGGACCTGAGGAACGTTCGAACGGGAGCACGCCCTCTGGTGGACCGTCAGACAAATCGCCTGCGGCCAAGCGTTCTTTTATGACTTTCAGTGGAAGGAAATGATCACGCTGTTGCGTCAGGATCCACCGCAGTCTTTCGGTGTCTTCGTCGTGAAACTTGCGATAACCCGAAGGGGTGCGCTCGGGGTTGAGCAGGCCCTGACTTTCGAGGAACCGAATTTTTGAGATTGTGATGTCAGGGAAGTCATCTTGCAACAGCGACAGGACTTCGCCGATCGAAAGGTGGGACCGTGTGTCGGTCACTGGTCTTCACCACCGAGCACGAACACGAGTTTGAACTTGCCGATTTGCAGTTCATCGCCACTCGAAAGAATTGCTGTGTCGATTCTCTGACGGTTCAGGTAGGTGCCGTTGAGAGACCCGGAGTCACATGCGAGCCACGTTCCATCGGTCACGCGTCGCAATTCAGCATGACGACGGGACACGGTGATGTCGTCGAGAAAAATATCGGAGTCGGGGTGACGGCCGGCAGTTACAACATCGTTATCGAGAGCGAATCGACTCCCCGCCTTCGAACCTCTCCGGACCACCAACATTGCGATATCGGCGGGGATTCCTTCGACGACGACGGTGACGTCTTCCTCGATGGGATCACTAGGTGATACCGGGTGGAATGTGATCGTGGTGTGATCGGGCGCGAGAGACTCAAGAACGGCACCGCACGATGAGCAAAAGTTCGCTCCAATCGAATTGCGATGACCGCAGTTGTTGCAGAAACCCTCAACGGCTGCCATCACGATCCCTCGATCAACCGCCGATAACCGTCGACGTCGAGAAGGGCATCGACCGAATTCGGATCGGTGGGTTGGATCACACAGATCCAACCTTCACCGTAGGGATCATCATTCAAACGTTCGGGAGAATCTGAAAGAGCATCGTTGACGGCCACAATCGTTCCTGCGACTGGGGCGTAGATGTCTGAAACTGATTTCGTTGATTCAACTTCGCTGACTTTCCCAGAAGCATCAATTATGAGTCCAATCTCTGGGATCTCTACATACACAACATCGCCAAGCGCGTCTTGGGCGTAGTCGGTGATGCCCAAACGAAGTTGACCGTTCTCGAGACGGACCCACTCATGGTCTGGCGAATAGCGGAGGTCATCTGGAAGCTGCATGGCTGGCACGTTATCCGATTGCCTCGACCTCCACCGAAGCGTGAGACACGTCCGGCGAGCCGGTCAATCCCCTTGATGGCGGGGGGCTCTTCCATCGTGCAGAGCACGCAAACCAAGCGGTACGTACAACGCAGCCGCGTAGTAGGAAGCCAGTAGTGCCGGGATGGCACAGACCCAAGCAAGCACCTCAAAGGTCGATTGAAGTGGCCAAGAGGTTGACGCCCAGAGGAATCCAGGGAACGCGAACATCAGACCGAAGGTGGCGGCCTTACCCATCCACGTCACATCGATCCGTCGGGCGCCGAAAGCTACGAGCAGCAAGGTTGCCAGAGCGATCGCAATCTCTCTCACCAGAACCGCAATGCAGAACCACAAGGGCGCAGCCCCCGCAATAATGATGGCCACGATCGAAACAAAAAACAGCAAACGATCAACAACGGGATCCAAGATTTTTCCGACCGTCGAAATCTGATTGAACCTCCGCGCGTACCAGCCGTCGATCCAATCAGTTCCACCGAGCGCTCCGAGCAGTGCTCCGGCCAGCAGCGCATTCTCGGCACCTAACAGAAGCCACACAAAGAGCGGCAAGCATGCCAACCGAACCAGCGTGATCACGTTGGGAACGGTGACGATCCTGTCCTCGGGGCTTGAGTTATTAGGCATGCTCATCCCCCGCACTCTACGATTCCCCCACCATGAGCACCTTGTTTACCAAGATCATCGACGGAGAACTACCTGGACGCTTCGTCTATCGGGACGAGGTGTGCGTCGCGTTCCTGACCATCGCGCCAATCTGCACAGGTCATACGTTGGTCGTCCCTCGCTTAGAAATTGACCACTGGATCGACCTCCCTGACGAGGTCGCAGGCCATCTAGCGATTGTGGCTCGAAAAATTGGGGCGGCTCAGGTAGTGGCGTTCGGCGCTAGCCGGGTGTCTCTCATCATCGCCGGACTTGAAGTACCCCATACGCACCTCCACGTACTCCCGATCACGTCAGAATCGGACATCGACTTCAAAAAAGCAGACAGTTCAGTTTCCGCCGAAACTCTTGATGCCGTAGCCGATGCACTTCGCTCCGCTCTAGGCACCGACGCTTCACACTGATTGCACCACCAACACGAGCAAGAAGCGTCACCCGGATTCGCCGAGGGACATTTTTAAGCGTGTGACCTTGGAGGAAAATCATCTTCGGTCAGGCCATTTTCGGATCGAAGAGTCGGGAAGAGGATCACCTCACGAATACTCTCGACCTCGGCCAAAATCATGACGAGGCGGTCGATGCCGATTCCCAAGCCGCCCGCTGGAGGCATTCCGTATTCGAGCGCTCGGATGTAATCAAGATCAACGTCTCCGGCTTCGGGGTCCCCTGCCGCCTTCTGGGCTGCCTCTTCTTGGAATCGTGCGAGTTGCTCGATCGGATCGTTGAGTTCGCTGTATGCGTTCGCGAGTTCTCGCCCATCGACGATCACTTCGAATCGTTCAACCAGCGAGGGATCGGATCGGTGTGGTTTCGCAAGAGGTGAGGTTTCGCGGGGGTGATCAAAAACGATTGTGGGCTCTATGACCTTTGGTTCAACCAGTTCGTCATACACCTCGTGAGTGCAGCGACCCGGACCCCAATGCTCTTTCCATTCAAGCCCGAGACCATCAAGAACAGAACGAGCTTCTACCAAGTCCATCGAAGGATTGATATCGACACCAACGATTTCTCGAATGAGCTCAACCATCGAAACCCGTCGCCACGGCGGTGCAAGGTCGACCGGGTTCCCCCGCATGCCAACGACTGTGGTGGCATTTGCTGCAATCGCGGCCGCAGCGACGAGGGTCTCGACAAGAATCATCATGTCGTTGTAGTCAGCGAAAGCCTCATAAGACTCGAGCATCGTGAACTCAGGGTTGTGGCGAGTGTCGATACCTTCATTGCGGAAGACGCGTCCTATCTCGAACACGCGATCGAGGCCGCCAACCAAAAGGCGCTTTAGCGGAAGTTCGAGCGCAATTCGCAGATACGTATCGATTGAGAGCGCGTTGTAATGCGTGACGAACGGTCGCGCGGTGGCGCCGCCCTGTTGCAGATTGAGAATCGGTGTTTCAACTTCGAGATAGCCGCGTTCACGCAAGACCTGCCGGATCGCATCGACCGCAGCAAAGCGAACTTCGAAAACGCGGCGTGCATCGGGGTTAACCGTCAGATCGACATAGCGCTGTCGGTAGCGGGCGTCGACATCGGCCAACCCCTTCCACTTATCGGGGAGAGGACGTAATGCCTTACTGAGTAGTTCCCAGGTCGTGACCTTGATCGAGAGCTCACCTTTCTTGGTGGCCATGATCTCGCCTTCGACACCAACCCAATCTCCGCGATCGAGTTTGTTGAATTCGGCGAATGATTCTTTGCCCACGACTCCGGCGGAAACAAACAGCTGGATTTCCCCTGAGCGATCCCGCAACTGCCCGAATGTGAGGCGTCCCTGCTCCCGCTTCAACATCAAGCGACCGGCTAGCCGAGCGATTGAGCCTGCTTCGGTGCCGGGCTCGATTGCTGCCCACTCTTCTCGTACCGGGCCAATATCTGAAGAGCGTTCGAAACGATAGGGATATGGGTTAACCCCACCATCCCTTAGCTCTGCGAGACGGTCGAGTCTCTGAGCGCGGATCGTGGCTCGTTCCTCGGAACTAGTTTCGAGCGCCTCGGGCCCCTCATGAGCCTCTGTCGATGCCTCATCTTTGCTCTCGTCTGACATCGGTCTTCCTCGAGTTCTCGGGGGTGACAGGGCGGGATGCCAGTGTGGCACCCCGCTCGTGTCTGGTCGGGCTGGCGGGATTCGAACCCACGACCTTCGGTCCCCCAGACCGACGCGCTAACCAAGCTGCGCCACAGCCCGTGGAGACGACACCTTAGCGACCCGGAGCGCTCCCATCGGAATCGTCTCCGACCGATTCGAACAGGGCGGGTCGGAAGCGGCGGGTGCGCAGCCAGTACTCGATGGTTGTCCCCGGCCAGAGGGTATCTACCTGCCCGCTCTTTGAGCGGTACCAGCTGGTGCAACCGGTGGTCCAGACC
>JAEMTX010000064.1:7936-9956 GCA_016462055.1 Acidimicrobiia bacterium
GCTAACCAAGCTGCGCCACAGCCCGTGGTCCGAACACCTTAGCGATCAGAGGTGATCTCACCGAATCGACCCGGCGTCTTCATATACCGGTCGGGATGGAACCGCCGCGCCCGCCACCAGTATTCGGTTGTCGTTCCGGGCCAGATCGTGTCGACCTGACCACCCGGCGAGACGTACCAACTCGAACATCCTGAAGCCCACACTGTTTTCGCTATTCGCTTCTGTAATTCTGCATATGAGGATGCTTCGACTTCCGGAAGAAGTTCCAACACGGCGGTGGGTGACTTCTGCATGAAGCGCAACGCCCGTGCGATGTGTTCGAGCTGAACTTCGATCATGAAGACAATCGAGTTATGCCCGAGACCCGTTCCCGGTCCGGCTAAGAACCAAAGGTTGGGAAACCCCGAAACCGTGAGTCCAAAATCAGTCGAGGCACCCTCGCTCCAATGGTCAGCAAGATCGACACCATTGCGACCGATGATTCGGAGCGGTGACGGAAAGTCAGCCACAGCGAATCCCGTCGCCAGGACAAGCACGTCGAGTTCGTGCTCGATGCCATCGGAGGTGCGGACTCCTCTTTTTGTCACGAGCTCAATCGAAGAGCTGACAAGTTCAACATTGGTCTTTGCTAACGACGAGTACCAATCATTGGAGATCAAAAGACGCTTACAACCTGGTGTGTAGTCCGGGACCAACGTGGATGCGATGTCTGGATCATTGAACGCTTCGTCAATCATCAATTTTGTTTCTTCGATGATCCGCTTTGTCATCGCCTGAGCAATCTTTCCGGTGCCGAGGAAAGCGAACGCCAGAAACTCTTGACGGAAGTAGATCCGCCAACGATGGAGACGCTGGAGGAAAGGCACAGCCTTGTACAAACGTTGGCGCCATTTCGGAGTCGGACGATCGTCGCGCGGCAACACCCAAGGCGGCGTGCGCTGGAAGACATCAAGGTGCTCCACGGCGTCCGCAATAAATGGGACGAGTTGGATCGCTGATGCTCCTGTTCCGATAACGCCGACGCGAGCACCAGCCAAGTCAACATCGTGCCGCCAGGCCGCCGAATGGAAAACCTCACCGCCGAACGAATCAAGTCCGGGAAGACTTGGAACGGAAGGCTGGCTCAAAGGCCCGGTCGCACTGATGAGAGTTGATGCCTTAACGGCCTCACCTTTTCGAGAGGTGATCATCCAACATTGTTCGGCCTCAATCCAAACGACTTCCTCAACGTCGAATCCGAACCTCAATCGCGATCGCAAGCAGTAGTGATCTGTGATCCGTTCGAGATAGTCCTCGATTTCGGGTTGCGCTGGATAACTACGCGTCCAGCGGGGATTTTGTGCGAATGAGAATGAATACAAGTTGCTTGGGATATCGCAGGCGCAACCCGGGTACGTGTTGTCTCGCCATGTGCCGCCAACGGCTTTCGAGCGCTCGAGAATCACAAATGATTCGATGCCCTGCTCCAGGGCCATAACTCCAGCACCGAGGCCTCCGAACCCGCTCCCAATGATCGCGAGTTGAACAATGACCAGATCTTCGTTCACTGCAGCAACCAAAGGACGCCTTGCACAGCTCTCCATCCGAGATAAAGACCTGCGGCTACAACCAGTATCCAAAAGTGCCAAGGGACCTTCTGAGGCTTCGGTGGATCGCCAATCATTCGCCCACACGAAGGGCAGGTGCCGTCAGGCGGCATCGAGTTTGGGTTCCAAAACTTGGAACACTCTTCGCACCAAGGCATTACTGGTCAGTCCCGCAGCGTCTTCAATAGATCAGGCACATTCGATGCCTCTTGCCCCTCGCGCTCGCCGCGAGAATGGGCCTTCATGATCGCGATGCGAGCAGGCAGAGTTGCCGGAGCCCAATCGGTGAGTTCTTCCGTGCCATCAAGAGTGAAGGTCGGTCGCTGCAACTCCGCGAGCAGTTCGAGGCTGTAAGTGATCCGACCCGTTAGTTCTGTGGGCGATGCGGTGGCAAGGGCGAGCGCTGCTTCGGCCATCGTCTCGAGAGGTTCATA
>JAEMTX010000065.1 GCA_016462055.1 Acidimicrobiia bacterium
TGCGGCGTTCGCCATCGACGATCGGGATGAACTCGGTGCGATCGAGCAGTCCTGCTTCTTCGATGCGGTTGCGGGCTAGGCCGAGCGTGAGCGCTGACCCGTAAATCGGAAATTCAAGTTCGCGCAAGAGGAACGACAGTCCACCGGTGTGGTCTTCGTGGCCGTGTGTGGCAATACACCCGATAATGCGGTCGGCGTTTTCGCGCAGATAGGTGAAATCAGGAAGTACGAGATCAATGCCCAGCATGTCGAGATCCGGGAACATCAATCCACAGTCAAGAAGAAGGATTTTCCCCTCGACTTCTACACACGCACAATTGCGGCCGATTTCACCGAGCCCGCCAAGGAAGGTCACCGATACTGGGGTTCCCTGGGAATCGCGCACGGCCGGCGCCTTCGACGAGGTGTCGCGCTTTTTCGCCTTCGTCTTGGATTTGGGCTTCGTTCCGTCGCGACTCACGCGTACAACCGTCGATGCACTTCAAGAGCTCGTTCTTCGAGATCGTCGGGACCAAAGCCCATTGGCGGACGACAAGGCCCAGCCGGTTGACCAATCGCTCGCAACATCGCCTTCGTCGGCACCGGATTCGGATTGAGATCTCCGGTTTCGAACTCGTAGCTCTCGATCATGCGCTCGTTGAGTTGCTGTGCACGAACAATGTCTCCCGACTGAAACGCGCTGATCATTTGTGTCATGACCGGAGCAGCCCAATGCGTTGCGACGCCAATCACTCCGACGGCGCCAACAGCGAGCAACGGCAACGTGAGTGAATCATCACCACTAAACACCTCAAACCCTTCGGGAGTCTCAGCGATCACTCGAGACGTTGCGCCAGGATCGCCGGCAGCGTCCTTGAGGCCAACGACATTCGGAATCTCTTTGGCCATACGCACAATGAGGTCGGTTCCGATCTTGCGTCCAGTCCGGACGGGAATGTCATACATAATCGCGGGCAATTCGGTGGCCGCACACACGTAATGGAAGTGCGCCTCGATGCCGGCCTGAGAAGGACGGTTGTAATACGGGGTCACGATCAGAACAGCGTCCATGCCGGCGCCTGCCGCTGCAGAAGTGAGTTCCGCCGCATGACGAGTGTCGTTTGTGCCCGAACCCGCAATGAGCGGGACATCGACGGCCGCACGAACCGTGCGCCACAACGCGATTTGTTCCTCGTCGGTCAGACAGGCGGCTTCTCCGGTGGTGCCACTGAGAACAAGTGCTTCGTTCCCCTGCGCGACAAGCCAACGGGCCAGCTCTGCTGCGCCTTCATGATCGAGTTCGCCATCGGCGGTGAATGGGGTGACCATGGCGGTGATCACCGAACCGAAACGTGCCATGGCGTTCACCGTACCAGCGCACCCCGCCGAACCCGGACGGATTCGGCGGGAAACGGTCGGTCTGTCTCAGCGAACCCCAGCAACTTCGCCGTCGGCGAGGGCAAAGGTCTCGTATTCCTCTTCAGTATCGGGCATGTGTTCAAAGTCGATCACACCGAGTTCTGTGAACTTGGTGCGCAACCAACCGTCACCAGCGTCGAGCAAACCGAGCTTCTTGCAGTTCGGAACGATCTTGGCGAAAAGCATCTGCTGAAAGAGGATCTGCCCTGGATCGTGCATAACAACGTTGACGGCTTCCTTCACGGGGACACCCATGCGATCCCAGACTTCCTGCTGAAGGAATCGATCGCGCATACGCACGGCTGCTTCGAATGCGAACTCCTGGCGTTCACGAATTTCGTCCTGTGAAAGCTCCAGGTAGTACTCCTTCAGTGACAACACGCCGAATGCGACGTGACGGGCTTCGTCGCTCATCACATAACGAAGGAGTTGTTTGAGGAGCGGCTCGGTTGTCATCTGATGCATGAATCCAAAGGCCGCAAGCGCAAGACCTTCCACCATGATCTGCATTCCGAGGTAGGTCATGTCCCAACGGCTGTCGGTGACAATGTCGTCGAGCAGCATCTTGAGGTGTGCATTCACCGGATAATGACCTGACAACTTCTCATCGAGGTACTTGGCGAAAACCTCAACGTGACGAGCTTCGTCCATGACCTGAGTGGAGGCGAAGTACTTGGCATCGATCCACGGGACGGTCTCGACGATCTTGGCCGTACAAAGAAGGGCACCCTGCTCGCCATGCATGAACTGACTAAGCGTCCAGTTCTGCGACTGAATACCGAGCTCTATCCATTCCTTGTCGCCCCACTTCTCAAAACACGTGCCAGAGACATCAAGGCCTGCGCCACGACTGTTGGCTGCCATGTTGGCAACGACAACTGCCTCTTGATCGACGTTGATCGACCAGTCGAGATCTGTTTCGCCGTTCCACTGGGAATTCTTCGCCTTTTCGTAGAGCTTGTTCAGCGCTGGTCGCGAACCTTTTTCGTAATCCCATGTGAAGATCGCGTCGGCGTTGTCTTTCACCGCATGGATCGCCGCATCGACGTCAGTGTTTGAGATCATGAGGATCTGTTCGATGTCATTAATGTCGGCTCGGCCGATGATGCCTTCAGTACTGGTCATGATGTCTCCTTCTCAGTAATTTCGAGTCGTTGTTAAGCGATCCGCGAACGTTCCGGGGATCAAGGTTGGAATAAGAAACGTGTCAACAAGTTTTCGGGCAACCAACGGATCGGTGATGTCGACAATCGGCGCTGGTGACCGGAGGTGGTCGGTAACGACCCGCACACACCATTCGCCAACGTGCGCAGCAATCGCCGGCTCGAGGAAACGAGAGAAATGTTCTGCGCCCCACCCTGACGCGCGCTCGAACAGGGGCTCGATGCGCATCGGCGAAATGAGCGTCGCAATTGTGTCGGGTTCGTCGACTAACAACTGCTGTACAACCGCGTCGTTCGAAAGTTCGAGGACCGCGATGTTGATCGTGCCTGCGACTGCCTCGGCAAGAGAAGCTGCGTTATCGGCCACTTGAGCGCACAAGGCAAAGATGCGGTCGACTCCCTCACCCATGGTGACCTCAAGCAGTTCGGCGCGACCGCCCGGGAAATAGCGATACACAGTCGCCCGGCCACAACCTGCGGCAGAAGCAATGTCATCGACGCTTGTGCCCCTGAGCCCTTGCGAGGAGATGAGTTCGGCAGCAGCCGCGACAATCCGCTCGGAAACCGCTATCGCGAGTTTCGGCGAAGTTACCGCTGCCGTGGACATAGGTGAGACAATAACGAATCATCTGTCTCACTGTCGGATCGGCCGTTTCCCTAGGAAGAGACAGGAAAATCTGACTCCGGCGATGCAGGTTCTCCGTCGAGGATCTCGGCATCGTCACCATCCATCTGCTTGCGCTTGGCGTATCGACGCAACAGCAGTGGGTAGACGATGATCGTCGACAACGAAAAAGCGAACCATTGAAGGGCGTAGCCAAGGTGTGTCCCCTGCGAAAGCTCAGGGAGCGGAACCGGTACAGGTAAGTCATTCTGAACTGGGTCCTGAACACGTAACGAGATGTAGCCAGGGATCATCCGCTCGCTGGTTTGTTGAGCAAGTCTTCCGACATCGAGTCGCGCAAGTACTCGCAACGTTCCAACATCGGAATCTTTCGGCGAAGAAACCAGCCCATTCGTTTCGCGGACCTGCGACTGACGCACCAAACCTTGGACGGTCACCGTGCCCGGCGGCGGAGCGAAGTCATCCCACGGGCCTTCTTCTAAATACGAATAGGGCACCCAACCGCGATTGATGGCAACCGCTGTTCCATCGGCAAGAACTAATGGCGTAACGACCCAGTAACCGGGCGAGCCGTTGTTAGTGCGATTCGTGACAAGCACTTGTTCATCGGCTCTATACGTGCCGGTGACGTAAACCGGCTGATAGTCAGCAGCTTTCACTTGTTCAGTTGTTGTTGCAGTTCCTTCGGGCAAAACAGTGGCTAACGGTTGCGGTTGTTGCTTCATTGCGTTCGTTACGACAGCATTCGCCGCTTTTCGTTCGTCGAGGCGATTGAGTTGCCAAAACCCAAGATTGATCATGGTCCCTACGGCAACGAGAACAAAGAGGTGCGAAAGGATCCAACGAGGCTTGAGCAAGAACCGGTACACGTGGCTCAGGCTAGGCCCGCAACGCGGGCACTCAGGAATCGTGGCGGCCGGTTATGCCGTAGGAAGCACGTAGCCAGCGAATTGTTCCCGAAGGTCACGTTTCGAGAACTTTCCAACTGATGTCTTCGGAACCTCATCGATGAACACGACGTCATCGGGAAGCCACCACTTCGCAACTCGACCATCGAGGAACGCAAGAACATCCTCACGCGTCAATGTTTCGCCGGGCTTCACCACGACACAAGCCAATGGACGCTCGGACCACTTCGGGTGCTTCACGCCGATCACCGCTGCCTCAGCAACGGCAGGGTGAGCCATGATTTCGTTCTCGAGTTCCACCGAAGAGATCCATTCGCCACCTGACTTCACAACATCTTTCGTGCGGTCGACGATGCGCATAAACCCTTCACTATCGATCGTGGCGACGTCACCCGTTTTCAACCAACCGTCGGCGGTAAACGACTCGGGCGAACGCGAGTCGTTGTAGTACTCGCTCGCGACCCATGGACCAGCGACTTGCAGTTCACCACTGGTTTCCCCATCCCAAGGAACTTCCTCGCCTGTCACCTGATCAGCGATCCGCGCCTGAACACCAAGCGCTGGAATGCCGATGGACGCGCGGTAGTCCGCTTGTTCGTCCTCGGGCAACGAAAGCATGGTCGACTTAACCTTGGCCACCGACGCCAATGGACTGGTTTCAGTCATTCCCCAAGCCTGCAAAATTGGGATACCAATCTTTTCGCGATACGCCTCGGAGAGATGCTTCGGCACGGCTGAACCGCCGCAAGGAATTCCCCGAAGGCTTGAAACATCGCGCCCGTCGATTTCGTTGAGAACTCCCATCCAAATCGTCGGTACACCTGCTGCGACCGTGACGCGCTCGGACTCAATGAGATCGACAATCGCTTTCGGCGAAAGGCCCGGACCGGGCATCACCAACTTGGCACCCGACGCAACACCGATATGCGCAAGACCCCACGCATTGGCATGGAACATTGGCACGACCGGGAGGATTGTGTCGCGCTCGCCAACACCCAAACCGTCAGCCATCATTCCCGCCATCGTGTGCAACCAGGTTGAACGATGCGAATACACGACACCCTTCGGATTTCCCGTAGTGCCGCTCGTGTAACACATTGATGCCGCTTGATTCTCGTCGGTGATATTCCATTCAACGGGATTCGCAGCTGCAAGTAGCGCTTCATAATCATGCAGAAGGCGACCACCGGTATCGGTCGGCAGTTCCCCCCTACCGTCATCCATCACAACGATGTGACGCACCGTGGTGAACGTATCCACTAACGGCCACAAGAGCCCAAGCAGAGACTTGTCGACAAAGATCACTTCGTCTTCCGCGTGATTCACGATGTAAGTGATCTGTTCCGGGAACAAACGAATGTTCAGGGTGTGCAGCACACGGCCCGAACACGGGGCAGCGAAGTACAACTCGAGGTGTCGTGCGGTATTCCACGCAAAAGTCGCAACACGACCATCGGCACTAATCCCAAGATCGTCGAGGACGCCACCGAGGCGACGCGTGCGCTCGGCCCATTGACCATAGGACTCCCGCTCAACCCCCACAGCCGTCGCAGTCACAATCTCTTTCTCGGGGAACAACTTCTCGGCTCGGTCAAACAAATTCGTGAGGACGAGCGGACCGTCCTGCATGAGACCCTTCATTTTTGACTCCCCTTTTTTGGCTACCCATCGGCCGCCTACCTATGGGCGAATGGTACGTGAGAGGATCATGGCCTTGTCAGCCGAAACAGAATCTCCCTCCGCCCACCCGGGACGCCGTCACCTCACACTGCTCATCGCCCCAATCGTGGCGATGGTCATTGCGGCCTACACCGCCGATGCCCTCTGGCCTGATCTCGTAACGAACAAACCCCTCTTGCTCATGTCCTTGAGCGCCAAGAACCGCTACCTCGTCCTTGTCGTTAATCACGTCGACCTGTGGGCGTACTACCTCATCGGCACCATCCGTCTTTTGCTGCCCGATCCATTTTTCTACGCGATTGGTTGGTTCTATGGTGCCGCCGCGCTGCGATGGATGGAAAAGCGCACGCCCACTGCAGGCCGATACATGCGCTCGGTCGAGGGATGGTTCGGCAAATGGGGAGCGCCTCTTGTTGTGCTGTTCCCCAACAACTACGTGTGTCTTGTTGCTGGTGCAGCGAAGATGCGACCAGTGAAGTTCGCAATGCTGAACATCATCGGCACCATTGGCCGTTTATTCATGCTGCAAATCATCGGTGACATCTTTGCCGGACCCATCGATTCACTTTTGGGATTTATCGCCCAATGGCGAATCCCACTGCTCGCAGTATCGATCGGGCTTGTAGCGATTTTTTGGATCGGCGAATTGCGACGTGGCAGTACAGAAGTCGAAGCGTTCCGTGAACTTGAGGACGCCGCTGATGACATTGAACTCGGCCTCACATCGTCGGCCGCCGAGGTCGACGACAGCGCTGTCGACGACTAACGCGGGAACGACTTAAAGATCTAGGAGAGCGTCGAGCCCGATAGTGACACCCGGACGCTCAACGACACGCTTGGTAGCCAGCAGAACACCCGGCATAAACGAATCTCGGTCGTAGGAGTCATGCCTCAGCGTGAGGGTCTGACCTGTTGTACCGAGGATGACTTCTTGATGAGCAACCATTCCGCGTAAGCGGAGTGAATGCACGCGAATGTCGGCCGGGCCTTTACCACCACGCGCACCAGGGAGGATCTCGGTTTTGGTGGGATCGGCTGCCCAATCGGCCGACGCCGCGGCCATGCGCTCGGCCGTCAACATCGCTGTTCCCGAAGGTGCATCAAGTTTTGCATCGTGGTGAAGTTCAACAATCTCGGCGGTTTCGAAAAATGGAGCCGCGATTTCGGCGAAGCGCATCATGAGAACTGCCCCGATGGCAAAGTTCGGAGCGATCACACAGTTGGAGCTCTTAAAGATTTCACGAAATGACTCGAGGTCAGAGTCGGAGAATCCTGTGGTTCCGGTAACGGCATGAATGCCATGTTCGGCAAGCCACAGGAGATTCGACCGCGCTGCTTCAAGATGGGTGAAATCGACAACGACGTCGACCTTGGCATCGAGAAACGCCTGACCATCGGCAGCCACTTGGAACGACTGCTCGCAACCGGTGACTTGGCCCATAGCAAGACCGGCGTGCTGCGGATCTACCGCAGCCACAAGCTCAAGTTCGGGGTCGCCATCGACCGCACGGCACACCGTGCTTCCCATCTTTCCACCAGCACCGAAGACTCCGACTCGCAACGTCATGAGTCGAAACTAGCCGCAGGCGAACCGTTCAAGCGCAGCAGATCCATCTCCGAGGGGTCCAACCGCCGCGACGGCACGTGGAGAGCCAAGCACCCGGCCGATGACCGAATGGACTTCGTCGGTGGTCACTGCTCGAATCCGACGAACGTGTTCGTCGATCGAGGTGATGTCGTTGCGAGTCACAAGCCCAGTTCCCAAACGGGACATGCGAGACCCGCTGTCTTCAAGGCCAAGCAACATCGAGCCCTCGAGATAACCAAGTGCGATTGCATGTTCTTCGTCGGTAATGCCATCGGCAAGGAACGTGGCCAGCACCTCATCGGTTACCGAGAGCAGTTCCTCGAGCCGAGCAAGCGCTGTACCGGCATAGACGATGAGCGAGCCGGCATCGGAATAGGAAGAGGGCGAGGAGAACACCGAATAGGCCAAACCGCGAGATTCACGAATCTCTTGGAAGAGGCGACTCGACATTCCGCCACCGAGGACGTGATTGGCCACCCACATTGCATAGCGATCGTCATCGGCAAGGGGAAGGCCGCGCCAACCGATGGCGACGTGTACCTGTTCGATTGGTCGATCGATCTGCACAAGTGATTGCCCATGGGCTTGGGGCGTTTCGCGAATCGGGGCATCGCCGCGTTCAACGCCGTCGAACAATGGACCAAGAGCATCGACAACCTGCTGATGTTCAAGCGCCCCTGCGGCAGCGACAACAAGATTTGATGGTCGGTACCACTGGGCGTGGAACGCCGATACGTCGTCACGCGTCATTGCTGCGACGGTGTCGTGATCGCCGAGTGTTTCGCGACCAAGCGGATGTTCCGGATAAAGGCTTTCGTAGAGAGCGGTCAGTACGAGATCATCAGGAGTGTCTTCACTCATGAGGAGTTCTTCGATAATGACTTCGCGCTCAGCATCGAGTTCCGCCGGACGGAATGCTGGCTCACTCACCACATCAGCGAGCAATTCCACGCCAGATTCAAGTTCGCTCACAGGTAGGCGCAAGTAATACGCCGTGTGCTCGCGACTTGTGTAGGCGTTCATTTCGCCACCCACTGCATCGACTGCTGTCGCAATCGATCGTGCCGAACGCTCTTCAGTTCCCTTAAACAACAAGTGCTCGAGGAAATGAGATGCGCCAGCGATGGATGCCGGCTCGTCACGCGAGCCCACGGCAAACCACATACCGACAGATACCGAACGGGCCTCAGGCATGCGTTCAGTAATGACACGCACACCCGAGGCCAGCTCGGATCGTTCGATTTCCGTGTCGTTCACCGACACGGCGGAAACGGACTCAGCGGCGACGGTTGCCGCCTCGACGTCCACCGTTGCGGTCGCCGCCACCACGGTTTTCACTGGCGGGACCAAGGTCGCCCAGTTCCGAACTGATTTCAGCGTCGAATGCGTCTTCGAATGAGACGTACTCGCGCTCGGCGCCACCGTCGGTTGCTTCAGCTGCAGCAGCCGGAGCTGGAGCGGCCTCACGAGGTGCGCTTTCGGTTGGGGCTGCTTCACCTTCGGAGGCTTCTGCCACCGGAGTGCTGGCCATCGAAAGTGACACCTTGCCGTTGGGATCGACATCGTCGACGCGAACCTCAACAGCGTCACCAAGGTCGAGGACATCTTCGACCTTGTCGATGCGCTTGCCGCCACCAATCTTCGAGATGTGAAGAAGACCGTCACGACCCGGGAGGATGTTCACGAACGCACCGAACTTGGTGACGTTCACAACACGGCCCTGGTACACCTGACCAACTTCAGCGGTCGGCGGATTGAGGATGAGACGGATCTGACGCTCGGCCTCGGCCACAGCACCACCATCGGTGGAACCAATGCTGACGCGACCAACAGAGCCATCGTCGTCGACACTGATGTCGGCGCCGGTCTCTTGCTGAATGGCGTTGATGACCTTGCCCTTGGGACCGATGACTTCACCGATCTTGTCCATCGGGATTTCGAAGCTGATGATCTTCGGGGCAGTTTCGCCAACTTCATCGCGAGGCTTGGCGATTGCGCCAGCCATAACTTCGAGGATGGCGAGACGTGCTTCCTTCGCCTGCTGAAGCGCCTGAGCAAGAACGTCGGCAGGAATGCCTTCGATCTTGGTGTCGAGCTGCAGAGCAGTAACGAATTCGGCGGTTCCGGCAACCTTGAAGTCCATGTCGCCGAATGCATCTTCAGCGCCGAGGATGTCAGTAAGAGTCGTGTACTTGCCATCGGCAAACACGAGGCCCATTGCGATGCCAGCAACCGGTGCACGCAGCGGAACGCCTGCGTCCATCATCGAAAGTGTTGAACCACACACCGAACCCACCGAGGTCGATCCGTTTGAGGAAAGAACATCGGAGACGGTACGGATTGTGTAGGCAAACTCTTCTGGCGTGGGAAGCACGGGGAGAAGTGCACGCTCAGCGAGCATGCCGTGTCCGATCTCGCGACGCTTTGGTCCACGCATGAAACCGGTTTCACCAGTGGAGTAAGGCGGGAAGTTGTAATGGTGCATGTAACGCTTGCGGGTCACGTCGCCAAGAGCGTCGATCATTTGCTCCATGCGAGGCATACCAAGCGTGGTGACATT
>JAEMTX010000251.1:0-1836 GCA_016462055.1 Acidimicrobiia bacterium
GCCACTGTTGACACGTCGAACGGCAAGTCCATCGCAAGGGCGATCTCGACTCGCCCAAACGCGTCACGCTGTTGTTGTGTCAACTCGGGGCACAATTGGCGATAATCCTCATTGGGTTTCGCACCGCGTTGGGTGCGGAGCTGTTCAGTCTCGCTGTAGCGCACATCGAGAACTTCGATGCGTAGATCTACGGCTTTCAGCGCAGCGATATCGCGCTCAAATTCCTCGCGTGGGCGCAGTTCCCATTCTCCTGGGTACATGATGCCCACCACGATTGGCGCACTCGTATCGCTCTCACCATCGCGCATGCAGTCCCCCCATGGGATTCTGACGAGGCAGCAGGAGCGTCTCGTGGCCATTCACAGTGTTCCAAACTTTCATTGCGCTCGCCGAACCAATCTGCGGGAGATTTCACGGCCCACCGAAGCAACTTGCCGAATAGAGTTTCGAAGGACTTAGGGGGAAGATCGTGGACATCGAAATAGTTGCTGAAGGACTGGGCTTTGCCGAAGGTCCGGTCGAGATGCCCAACGGCGACATCGTCACTGTTGATGTGCGTGGTGGGCGGATCATGCGGACTCAGCCCGACGGTTCAACCCGAGAGATCGCATCGCCCGGCGGTGGACCGAACGGAGCCGCAATCGGCCCCGATGGCGCGTTGTATGTGGTCAACAACGGCGGCTTTCCCTGGAGCGAACGCAGCGGACTGCTCATTCCCGTCGACGAAAACGGCAGCACGCGACCACCCAACTTTGAAGGCGGTTGGGTCGACAGAATCGATCCGGAAACTGGCGACATTGATCGACTCTTCGATGGTCTCGATGGCGAACGGTTCCTTGGCCCCAACGACATCGTCTTCGACCAAAGCGGCGGATTCTGGTTCACCGACCTCGGAAAGTCCGACGCGCGATCGATGGACCGTGGCTCTCTGTTCTATGCCCGCCCCGACGGAACGGGATTACGCCGTGTCGCCTCAAACCTCACGGGCCCCAACGGCGTAGGCCTTTCACCCGATGGTTCAATCGTCTATGTCGCCGAAACAAACACCGGTCGCCTCTTGGCATGGAACATCGCTGGCCCCGGAGAGGTTTCTGGTTCTCCGAAAATCATGATGGCTACGCCGAATCACTTTGATTCGTTAGCCGTCGAAGCCGACGGCACGGTTGTTGTGGCGGCAATTTCCCACGGGATTTGTATGCTCCGACCAAGCGGCGAAATCGACTATGTCGAAGTTCCTGATGTCATGACAACCAATGTTTGTTTCGCCGGCGATGACATGCAATCGGCGTACATCACGATGTCGGCGTCGGGCCGTCTCGGCAAAGTGCGCTGGCCGCGACCGGGTCTACGCCTGGCGTTTTAAATCAGCCAAGGTCTCGGCCATCAACAGCACGCAACTATTCCGACTCTTCGTTTCGTTGTCGTGCGGCAGTCTCGCGACCCGCTTTCGCAAATGTCTCAGCGTTGAATGGTCGACGAGCGCTACTCGTTGCTTCCAAGTTTAAAGCTCCCTGCAACGAGAGTTCTTCGCCTTGGCGGTAAAGGGAGAGGATTTCCCCAACCGCCGACGTAGATGCGATTTGCTCGGCCAGTTGCAACGAAAAGGGAATCAACTCTTCGTGCGCCACAACGTGATTCACAAGTCCAATCTGCAACGCAGTAGCTGCATCAATAAAATTACCTGTGATCGAAAGTTCACGCGCACGACGGACCCCGATCGCACGGGGAAGTAGAGCGGTCAAACCCCACGTCGGAACAACGCCAAGTCGCGCATGAGTATCGGCGAATCGTGCCTGAGTCGACGCCACGATAAATGTTGCACTTAGGGCAATTTCA
>JAEMTX010000251.1:1846-2624 GCA_016462055.1 Acidimicrobiia bacterium
CGACCTGGGTTTACTGAAAATTGTGCATCGCTGGCCTTAAAAGCAGGATCGATGTCGGTGAAGTCAACACCTGCAGTGAAAGCAGGATCGGTGCCCGTCAGGACGACGGCTTTAACCGCTGCGTCCGCGTCGAGGTCGGCAAGAAGTCCACAAAGTTGCGAGCGCATCTCGTTCGACAACGCATTTTTCTTTTCAGGGCGATCAAAGGTCACGAGACGAATGTCCCCATGAGATTCACAACGCAGATGTTTCATGGAGTTCGTCATTAGTTCTCCCGCAACGCGATGCGCTCATTGTCCCAAGAAAGAATTCGGTCATCAGGGACCAACCGGAGATACACCGTTGACGCGTAATGATCACTTGTGGCATCAGGCATCGCAGTGGTTGCCGTTCTGAAATTTGCATACTTGGCATCGAGCAGGCTTCTTACCGAATCACGAGAGAGGTCATCCTCGATACGTTCCACGCGCCCCGTTAAGTGGACTGCCAACAGTTCAGACCAACGTTCTCCTGATTCGACGAGAAACGATGCCCGTGGATCATTCGTAACTCGAGAAATTTTCTTTGTCCGAGCCGGGGCCCCGAGACAGATCGTGCGATCGAGAGCGACAAACCAGACGGGCAACGCAATTGGCCAACCATCGGCCCGTAACGTCGTGAAAATCCCCGTATGGGCGTTCTCAATGACGGCCCATGCTTCTTCGGTCGACAATCGCAGGCTCATTACGTCGCTTTCTTTCTCGCTAGCATTTAGAACGTATTCCAAATTTAGGGGCGG
>JAEMTX010000252.1 GCA_016462055.1 Acidimicrobiia bacterium
GGAAGCTCGGTGTCACTTGGTTGTCGAAATGTAGTGATGCCAGGTGGGTCACCGATCGGGGTCATCGATACCGCGTCAAATGGAGTCGGTTCGATTTCGGTGACCGGTTGGGTTGTCGACCCTGATACTGCAGCAGCGATTGATGTGCATGTGTATGTCGATGGCATCGGCCGCTTGGCGATTCGTGCCGACGGGACCCGCATTGACGTCGCTGCTGGATTCCCCGGTTACGGACCCACGCGCGGATACAGCGGCTCAGTCTCGATTGGCGGAGGGGCACATACCGTCTGTGTTTACGGGATCAACGTTGGGGTCGGAAACCACTCGCTGCTCGGTTGTCGGGTGGTGCAGGTAGCGGGCGGTTCACCATTCGGAGCGCTCGATACGGTCACCTTTGAAAATGGATCACTGCGGGTTACGGGTTGGGCAGTAGATCCCGACACTGTGTCTTCGATTCCCGTGCACGTTTACGTGCAAGGCCAGGGCTACGCGTTGACCGCTAACGGGAATCGACCTGATATCGCCGGTGGTCTTCCGGCCTATGGAGCGGCCCACGGTTTCGACAATCTTCTTCCGGCTCCAGAAGGACGACAGACGGTGTGCGCCTACGCGATCAACGTCGGAGTCGGAAACCACTCGCTTCTTGGTTGTCGTGAGGTCGTCGTTCCAATGGGAAGCCCAATCGGCCACATCGATGGTGCGTCGATAACCAATGGAAGCGTTTCGCTCAACGGTTGGGCTATTGATCCGAATACTGCGAGCCCTGACGTAGTCCACATCTATGTAAATGGCGTCGGGTTCGAGGTCATCGCTAACCAGAACCGACCCGATCTTGGTAACCCATGGGGATTGGGTTCGGCGCATGGTTGGTCGCTCTCAACACCGCGGATCGGAAACGGAGTCCAGCGAGTTTGTGTCCACGCTCTCAACATCGCTGGTCCTGGGTCCCATCAGTTGCTGGGGTGCCGAGACCTTTCCTAGAACCGTGCGGGCGGTCGGCTAGCGTAAATTGACCATTCGGCGAAGACGGAAGGCCCCGCCCCTCTATGGCAAAGATCACCGAATCCGACCTCATCCGCGGCGTGTACGTCGTCGATCCCGATATCCACGGTGATGAGCGGGGATTCTTCGTCGAGACCTACCGTCGTGAATGGTTCCCCCAGGGTCGCGAGATGCTGCAGGGCAATCGAGGCGACCGCCAAGCCGGTGCCGTCGTCGGGCTTCACTATCACTTGCATCAGGCCGACTACTGGTACGTGCCCTACGGGACCGCCCGAGTCGTCCTCCACGACCTTCGCACCGATTCGCCCACCGATGGAGCGACACAATGGCTCGATCTCGGACGCCAGTCTGACGGTACCCATAGCCACCGTGGCGTGTTCATTCCTCCGGGTGTGGCGCATGGCTTTGCGGCGCTTACCGATATGACGATCACCTATCTCGTCGACAGCTACTACAACCCGGCCGATGAACTGGGCGTGGCGTGGGACGACCCGGCGATTGCCGCCGATTGGGGGGTCGCCGATCCGATCCTTTCTGATCGCGATCGTAAGAATCCGGCACGGGCCGATATCGAATCGCAATGGCAGCCGCATTGGCGCCTGCGTCCCTGAGAGGCATTCCATGAAGTTGTTCATCACTGGAGGAGCCGGTTTCATCGGCTCGAACTACGTTCGTCATGTCCTTGCATCGTCTGACGATGAAGTCACTGTGTTCGACGCGCTCACCTATGCAGGCAACCTTTCGAGCCTCGCCGATGTTGCTGACGACGCTAGGTATTCCTTCGTGCGGGGCGATATCTGCGACCGCGAGGCAGTTTCTGCCGCAATGGCCGGTCACGACATGGTCGTTCACTTCGCTGCCGAAAGTCATGTCGATCGTTCAATTGTTGACCCCGACACGTTTGTGCGCACGAACTGTCTCGGCACAAACGTGATGTGTGATGTTGCCCGCCAGGTTGGCGTTGAGCGCTTTCTCCACATCTCAACCGACGAGGTATACGGGTCAATCGAAGACGGCTCCTTCGTGGAAACTGATCGTCTCGGGCCACGCTCGCCCTATTCGTCGTCGAAGGCTGGCTCTGATCTAATCGCCTTGTCGTATCAGGAGACCTATGGCCTTCCTGTGATCGTCACGCGTTCGTCAAATAATTTCGGCCCATACCAATTCCCTGAAAAAGTCATTCCGTTGTTCGTGACAAATCTTCTTGATGGCAAGAAGGTTCCTCTCTACGGCGATGGTCTGAATATCCGCGACTGGATCCATGTCCTGGATAACTGCGCCGGGGTTGACACCGTTCTTCGTAAGGGCACGATCGGCGAGATCTACAACATCGGTGGAGGTAACGAGACCACGAATCGCGAACTGACTTCGATGGTGCTCGCCAACATGGGCGTAGGTGAAGAGATGGTCGAATATGTGCAAGACCGTTTGGGCCACGATCGTCGTTATTCCATCGACTGCTCGAAAGCCAACGCTCTCGGCTGGAAGCCTTCGCGTGACCTCGATGTCGCTGTTGCTGAGACCGTGGAGTGGTACCGGGCCAACCGTGCCTGGTGGGAACCATTGAAGGCTCGCTGATGCGAGTTCTCATCACCGGCGCTGGTGGTCAGGTCGGCCA